>JAKBHQ010000059.1 GCA_021836665.1 Thermoplasmata archaeon | reverse complement strand
ATATCTTGGCTGGTCTCTACCCTCCCACCTCAGGACGGATAGAAGTTGGCACCACGGTAAAGGTGGGATACTACTGCCAAAACCTTCCCGAACTTGATCCAAAAGCGAGGGTGCGAGAGGTAGTGGCTGGACCAACGAGGACTCCCGGTGACCTTGCGGACCAACGTTTGATGGAAAGATTCTGGTTTGTTGGCGAGCTGCCTTGGGCGACCATCGGCACCCTCTCTGGTGGAGAAAGGAGGCGACTCCAACTCCTCACCGTTTTAGCTGCTCAACCAAATGTTTTGTTACTCGACGAGCCGACAAACGACCTCGACCTCGAAACCCTACGCTCCCTAGAAGAGTTCCTAGAGCAGTGGCCCGGCGCCCTCGTTACCGTAAGCCACGACCGGGCCTTTCTCAATCGAGTGACCGATCGGATCGTCGTCTGTCAAGACACTTTGGTAAAAGAGATCCCCGGCGGACTCGCTAGTTGGATTGCAGAAGTCACCCAACAAAAGGCCAAAGGTGAGTCGCCAATTCGGACCCAAGTGACCAGCACCCGCCCGGTATCAGCACCCTCCTCAGATCCAGGAGGAAAGCGGCGATCAAAAACGACGGTCGGTTTCGAACTTCGACGAATAGAAAAGCAGCTCCAATCGCTCGCCAAGGAACACGATCGCCTAGCAGCGCTCTTTGAAGGGGCACAGGAGCATAAAGAACTCGCCAATCTGGGCCACGAGCTAGCGAAAATACAAGAACAACAGAACTCCCTTGAGGAGCGGTGGCTCGAGGTCGCCGAGGAAGCAGAGTCAGCGCGATAGCGGCGGGTCATCACCAATCCTCAAAAAGAGCCTCCTAGCCGAAACTACGCTCACCCTGAGGAACCTCTGCATTGGTCCTCTGCATTGGTCCTCTGCAGGGTATTGCCACGTCTGACCACACCCCAGGAGACAATGGTCGTAGAATATCGGAGATGTTTGTTGATCGATAGAACTAAAGCGCATGGAGCCCACTTCAAAGCGAGCACTGGAGGACGATCTTGTCGGAAGTCAGATCCCCAATGGCTGGGTTGGTTGTTAAGGTCGCCACCGCCGTGGGAGCAGAGCTACACGTAGGGGACACCGTGGTAATCATCGAGTCCATGAAGTTGGAGATTCCGGTCGAAGCTACTACCTCGGGAAGGGTCACCGAGGTCATGGTGACCGAGGGTGACTTCGTGGAGGAAGCCAACGTTTTGGTAGTGGTCGATTGAGAACCCTAAGGATAGCCAGCGGGGTCGGCTTCTATGGCGACAGCTTTTGGCCGGCTATTGAAATAATCAAGCAGAAGCAGGCGGATTACGTCTGCTTCGAGGACCTTGCAGAATTAACCCTGGCGATACTCGCCAAGGACATGGCGAAGAATCCAGAAGCTGGCTATACGAAGGACCTCATCCCTTCTCTAAGGGCTGGATGGAAACTCGCCATGGACGCCGGGATCAAGATAATTACCAATGCCGGGGGTCTCAATCCCGCGGCGGCAGGCGCTGCTGCGGCGAGGCTGGCCAAGGAGTTGCAAATAACGCCGAAAATTGCCGTGATCAGCGGTGATTCGATTTTCGATCGCCTAGCAACCGGCGAAATCTTCCCCCACCTCGAGAGGAATGATCCTTTGGCGGATGGCATCCGAAAAAGCGCACTTTTTGCCAATGCCTACCTCGGAGCCCGACCAATCGTCGAAGCCCTCAGGCGGGGTGCAGATCTAGTTATCACGGGTCGCGTTGCCGACGCCGCCCTCTACTTAGCCCCACTTGCCTATGAATTCGAATGGGATTTCGAAGACCTAGGTCGCATCGCCCAAGGTACGGTTGTCGGTCACATCCTCGAATGTTCTAGCCAGGCGACCGGAGGGAATCACGGAAGGGATTGGGAGTCGATCGACGGTTTGGAAAGAATTGGCTTTCCAATCGCCGAAGTGAATGAGTTTGGTGACGCTACGATTACCAAACTCGCCGACTCCGGTGGGCGGGTCGATGAATTTACGGTAAAAGAGCAACTCCTCTACGAAATCCACAATCCTTTTGCCTATCAAACCCCCGACGTCGTAATGGACATTTCGACTACTACCATCCAACAGGCAGGTTTAAATCGGGTCTCGGTGACAAACACGTCGGGACACAAAAGGCCCGATCGATATAAGGCCATCATCGGCTATCCATCTGGATGGATGGGTCAAGGCATCCTAGGCTATAGCTGGCCCGATGCTTACAAAAAGGCCCAGAAGACCGCCTCAATAATCACCAATCAACTCCAGATCTTCAAAGATCAGATTGAGGCAATCCGTATAGAGCACCTCGGCCTGGACTCCCTCCATGCTGAGATGGCGGCTAGCAACGACGACTTGTCCGATCTACCCGAGGTGTACCTCCGCATCGCAATTAGAACCCAGGATCGCTCCGTCGCCGAGATGGTATCGAGGATGATGGTACCCCTGGCCCTGTCCGGACCCCCCACCGCCTCTGGACTACTCGGCTTCGATAGGTCTCGGGCCCTAATTGGCCTTTGGCCGACTTTGGTTGAACGATCCATTGTCGATGAGCAGCTATCGATAGATATCATCGAGGTGGCCGAATGAGACTGATAGATCTAGCCTTCTCCAGAAGCTCCGACAAGGGCAATCACTGCGACCTCTCGCTTATCGCCTACGACGAGGAGAAGTACCAAGTACTGGTTGAGAAACTGACCAAACAGGCTCTCAGCGACTACTTTTTGCCACTTAGCCCTTCGGCGATTGACCTCTTCCGACTGGACAACCTATCGGCATTGAAGATAGTCCTCTATGACGTCCTAGATGGAGGTGCCGCAAACTCCATCAAAGCTGACACTCAGGGGAAGTCGCTAAGCGGAGCCTTGTTGCGGATGGAGATCTGACCCCACTTACGGGTGGGTCTTGACGCTAGATCAGAACGATAGAAATTCAACGGGAGAAACTGACATTGGGTGAGAGACAAGACCGAGTCCGTTCGACTCAGGAAAAGATAAAAAAGGGCGGACCAGAAAAGGGTCACAAGAAGCAGCTCGACGCATCCAAGCTGTTCGTCAGGGACCGGCTAAAGCTCTTCTTCGACCGAGGAGAGATCAGGACCGAATTCGGGTTAATGGCCCGGAATTGGAACGAAGAGCTAGCTGCCGACGGTGTGGTATGCGGCTCCGGAGAAATCTCTGGAAGGTCGGTATTCTTCACCGCATCTGACTACACGGTAAAGGCGGGATCGATCGGCCAGTATCACGGCGAGAAGCTGATAAGGGCTCAGGAGGCTGCGATCCGTGCACGGCGGCCGATACTCTACCTAATCGATTCTTCGGGTGCGAGGATCGAAGAAACGGGTGGTCACCACGTCGATAAGCGAGGCGCTGGGCAACTGTTCTACTACCACTCGATTATGTCGGGCTCCGTTCCGCAGGTCGGTGTCCTCTACGGAACCTGTTTTGCCGGTACGGCATACACGCCGGTTTTCTGTGACCTACTGATAATGATGAAGGACTCATCGATGGCCATAGCCTCTCCGAGGATGGTCGAAATGGTCATCGGCCAAAAAACCACCCCAGACGAACTTGGGGGTGCAAAAATGCACGCTGAAGTGAGTGGTTCAGCCCATTTCATCGCCGAGTCCGAGTCAGATGCGGCCGAAATCGTAAAGAAGATATTCAGTTACCTTCCGGATAATTCAGAGGAGAAGCCACAGAGATACCCTGAAGAAGAACCTGAAATCTCCCCAGAGACTCTGGACGAGATAATTCCTCCCGATGCAAACAAGCCCTATTCGATTCAGAAGCTCATTTCGGCGGTGGTAGATCGGGGAAGTTTCCTTGAAGTCAAGGAGAACTATGCCAAGGAGTTAGCGGTCGGATTCGCCCGGATCAAGGGTCAAGTCGTAGGTATCGTTGCCAATAACCCCCTCTATAAGGGCGGGGCGATCTTCCCGGAATCTTCGGACAAAGGGGCAGAATTCGTCTGGCTCTGCGACGCTTACCAGATCCCATTGGTATACCTAGTGGACACTCCCGGATTTATGGTGGGGACCCAGGTTGAACGTTCGGCGATTCTAAAGCGGGGCCGGAAATTTATCTACGCCACCTCCAGCGCCACCGTTCCACGAATATGCGTCATTGTGCGCAAGTCATACGGGGCTGGCATCTACGCGATGAGCGGGCCGGCCTACGACCCTGATGTTACCCTCGCCCTTCCCTCGGCAGAAATCGCCGTAATGGGTCCAGAGGCCGCGATAAACGCCGTCTACTTCAATCACCTCGCACAAATTGCGGATCCCGAGGAAAGGGCCAAAGTCACCACGGAGCTAAAGGAACAGTACAGGCAGGGTTACGACATCTTCAAGCTGGCAGGCGAGATGGTCGTCGACGAATTGATAGACCCCTCACAGATGCGAAACGAAATATCCTCTTACCTCGAACTATTCGCAAAGAAGTCGATCCAACTACCTCCGAGGAGGCACTCCACTATCATCTGAAAGGCGCTCAACAGCATTGATATCAATCTGACCGTTGCATCTGACCGTGGAATCTACTTCGCCACCGCTGCATCTGAGTGATCAATAGTGAGTCCATTCATTATGATGCACCTTTTACAAGGTTCTCGTCTCGGACTTCATTCTCACTCGTCCGAGAGTTGTTCTTGCCTCTCCAAGCGTTGCCAGCGCAAGCACTGGACTTATCTGCTCTCTCCAGGTGATGAGTCAACCCATCATCTGAACTGCCGCCTGTACCAACAACTAACCTGATAGCTAGGGGTTGGCACGAGCATCTTTCCTGTCCTATACCACCTAAATGCCGTCTGCGGGTGTATTACTTGAGACAGCGCCCACTCAAGTAAATTCATTAGATCTTGTTATAGCGCATCACTGCGACAACTGTTGCAAGCCTCTGAGTCAATAAGTCAGGACGTAGGTCAGGCGGGAACTGTTGTATCCTCGATACTCCACAGCGAAACTATTGATGAACCCTTCAAAAAAGCGTCCGCTGGCTCGACCAAAATGATCTGCATCGCCGATGCCCTTCACTTGTTAGCACCGTTTTGGGTGACTTCTCATCAATGACGCGGCATGGCGTAGGAGAGGGTTGAATGCGCCATCAGCTCTCCATTTGAAAAGATCTCCGCTTCGCCAAACGTGACCCGCTTACCCAGCTTCAAAATGTTTGCCTTTGCGAGAATATCCGTCGTCGCACCTTTGAAAAATGACGTCTTCATCTCTATGGTTACCGCCATAGGTTCAATCCCGACCTTTGTCATGATCGCTACCCACATCGCCACGTCTGCCACCAATTCATACGACGAGCCGTGTAGCACTCCACCTGGCCTTATTAGTTCCTCTCGAAACGGAAGTGCGACTGATGCTGAGCCATCTCCAACCTCGAGAAGCGTTGCCCCCCACCATCTGATAAATGGTGCCTTTTCTATCTCTCGTTGGAGCAGCCCTATTGGAACCACTGACAATGCTATCCACCCCCAGGTCTTTCCGAAAGACCAGCATAGATCGAGAAAATAGCATGCCGTTTTGAATGCCTTTCCCAGGCCATCGTAGGAGGGCTTGGGAAAGGCATGTCGCTCGGTTACCCTTTGGCTAGCTGGACAGGACAGAGCAGCCCTCTATGAATGGGCCCTGCTGGACCTTCTCCTCCTCCTTGGAGCGACCAGGAAGAGTCCGGTGCCTGCGCTAATAATCGCTAAGCGCCACCACCAAGATGATGCCCAAGGTTCGCCGGTATGAACCGCCTCGATGGTAGACGGAGTCGGAGTAGGCGAAGAACTGGCTAGTGGAGTCGCCGGCGCAGCAGAGGAGGACGAAGATACTATCGGTGCCGAAACGGATACCACGGCGCTGGATTGCAATGACGACAGTGAGTCACCACTGTCGGTCAAGGTGGCGGTATTGGTCACCGACCCTACGGGTGCATTGGCCGCTATTAGGACCGGCACTGAAATTGTCCCGATACTCGGGTTCACTAAGCCGCCAGTCGGAGGCTGGAAAGTACAGACTACCGTCTCCGAAGAGACCGAGCAGGCAGCACTAGATCCCGCTGGAAAACCTGACCCAACATCGGTAACTGGCCCATTGATGGTGACATATTGCGGCATAGGGTCACTGAGTACCACTTTGGAGTTCACTTGACCGGTAAAAGATCCGGTAATCGTAAAGGTATCTGTGGATCCTGCGACCACCGACGGATAGGTGGCGGTCTTGGTCAAGGTATCTGACAGCGAAACACTCGGATGGGTGACAATTGGAGGCGTGACCACTGGAGGTGGTGGGTAGGACACCTGTGATATCGTGATCGTCGCCGAGGCGTAGGCGCTTTGATCGCCAAGGGATATCTCGGCTGTGTTGTCCAAGCTTTGGCTTGGAGCCGAGTCGGTCGTCGTGACATCTACCACTACGTTTGCGAAACTCGGGTCATAGACTCCCGCTGGCGATGGAGCAAATGTACAGGTCACGGTATCAGAGGATATGCCGCAGCTATCCCAGGGCAACTCTGAGCCAGTCGGTCGGTTGCTAGTCGGGTCGAGCGAGTAACTGACCCCGTTTCCTTGCGGAAGGGGATCGGACATCGTGACCTCTCCGTAATCCCAACCGATTACACCCATACCACTAATCGTGAAGATGGATCCTTGTCCAGCATAAATGGACGATGATAAAGAGCCAGGGTTCCCAGAGGACTTGGTAATCGCCAGTTTCGGAGTCGTCGACTGAATCAATATCGAAGCCGAAGAATTTTCGCTAATTAGCCCGGCGGTGATATATGCCGTATTTACGATTGACTGATTCGGCGAAGTATTGTCCGCTTTCACGTCCACGATAACCCGAGCGAAGTCGTACGTCGTTGTCGGGTCCACCTGAAGTGGAGGGGTAAAGTAACAAAAAACCGCTGCCTGCGCCCCTGGAGAGGTAAAAGTACCTGGTGGGATAGGTGTGGACCCAGGGGTCGGGATAGAACCACCTGACACAAATGAACAGCTCGTCCAAGCAACCTCTGAGCCGGTCGGCGCGTTTCCATTCGAATCGAGTGCGTAGCTAACACCAGGAGCAGCTGGCAGCGGATCGAACAGGACTACCGAAGAAGGATTCAAAGGAGGGCTCACTATGTCTGGACTCGACAGAAGAATATTTTCCGGCAGAATATTCGTTATCGTGGCTGACGAATCAATGGTAAAGGTCGAAGACCCAGGAGCGGTAATTTTCGGAAGGCTAGCTGCCTTAGTAATCGAAAGTGTTGGAGTCGCAGGGATTGGGCCGAGAACGGATATGGACGCGCTAGAGCTTGCCGTTATGCCGCCTAGAGCGATCGTAGCGGTGTTGTCTAAGCTTTGGCTTGGAGCCGAGCCGGTCGTCGTGACATCTACCACTACGTTTGCGAAACTCGGGTCATAGACTCCCGCTTGCGATGGAGTAAATGTACAGGTCACGGTATCAGAGGATAGGACGCAGCTATCCCACGCCAACTGACCAGCTGCGGGTTGATTGTTTGCGGCAGCGTCCAGGGAGTATTTAATGCCGCTCCCTTGTGGAAGCGGGTCCGTCAATGTCACCTCTTGATAATCCCAACCATTGACCGTAAGGTCGCTAATGGTAAAAAGCGAGCTGCTACCTGAGGCGATAGGTGACTGGCCAGCGGTTTTGGTTATGGTTAGCTTGGGGGTTTGCGCGGTAATCGATATCGAAGCCGTCGAAGTTTCGACTATTCCATCGGCCGAGATAGTCGCAGTGTTGTTGAGGGTTTCGGTGGGTGAGGAAGTACTCGATGCTACGTCAACTATAACGTTAGCGAATGTAACGGACTGGTCCACCGGAGCGCTGTAAGTGCAACTGACCTCCTCGGTAGGAACTATCGCGCAGCTCGTCCACGCCTCCTCTTGACCACTCGGCGTATTGCTTGCCGAGTCGAGCGAGTAACTAACCCCAGGAGCGGTTGGCAGCGGATCGGTCATCGTTACCTGATCACCAGCAAGAAGATTGTTGGCAGAAGATGCGACGGTGAAAGTTGAATTGCCTCCGGCGGTAATAGGTGACTGGCCAGCGGTTTTATCTATGGTGAGGGTAGGCTTCGCCGAACTAGGACACGCCCCATGGCTCAGAACAAACTGACCAGTCCATGAGGTGGATATTTGCACCTCAGCGTTGATAGGTGTATCAAAGGCATAGGAATCTGGATTGGCAGGCGTGTCAGTGAAGTAGTGAGCAGAACCACCTGAAACGGGTGCATTTGAAAGATAGAGAGGGACAAATTGCGGCTTAGTAGATGACCATTCGACCGAGATATAGGGGGGAATCTCCGAACTCGTCAACCCCTGAGTTGTGATAACAAACCCCCACTGATTGACATTTTGCGTGCACTTGGCTGACAAGGAGGCTTGTTTGACAAATACCGTCTGGGTGGAGGTCGTGGTTGCGGATGCTGTCGTCGCAAAAGCTGGGGCCAAAATACCAAATAACACTATTGCTAGACCAACTAACCTAGCTATGTAGGTACGTAACTTCTTCATCCTTACCTCGATATCCGCTTCTCAGGCCCTGTTCAAAACTCCCAAACCTCCGCCAGTTTCCCTGCAAATCCGGGGGAAAAGCTTCATTTGCTCGCCACTCTGCCAAACCTAAGCAGCTCATAAATTTCTATCCAAACTTCTGCTAAAGTTTCCTCATCTAATGGCCGATAAACCACCCTAACTCAAACTACTTCGTCAAACTAGTTAATTAACCATTTGTAGATTGTCAAAGTTCTTCCAAATAATTCATCTATCCACATCAGGAGCTTTTCCAAAACACGAACTGGAAAACACTGAACTTTGAAATATAAATCTCATCTTGCCGGTCATATACCACTGCATCACAGACCTATTTGAGGGATACAGAAGCCGTCCTTACGCAAGGAACCTTGGATACCAAGACGAGTGGTCTAATTTGCTCGGCATTTTGAGGTTCGATCGGTTCATCCTTCTCGCTTGTGGCATCGGCGCCCATTGTGATTGCTCTAATCTACTCATCCTCTAACAGTGATCTAAATGAACCAAATACGGATTCCTAACGGCCCTGGTCAAACTTCCTGATCTGTTCAATAACTCTCCTAGAAACTGTCCAGCGGGCTTAGATCCCGCCATTCAGGAGCTTTTTAAGCCCTAGGGCTTAAAGTAGAAATTTGGTGAGAGGTCGGCCCGGTACCATAGTTGACTTTGTCATTTGCCCAATGGACGCTTGGAAATAACAGAACACCAGAGATTGCTAGTAACCCAATACAGGGAAACTCACGTTTTCTTCGAGGTCGGTCTCCATTTCGGCGACAATTAACTCCGGAAGTCATTAGCTGCCAGCCGTCATAATCACCGACCGCAAAACTTCGGAACCATTGGGAAAAGGCCCGGACCGAGTAGGTTTATAATTAACGTGTCATTTCGGACGCGTAAACCGAGCCAGGCTCATCTGTTATGCGACCCCCCGAAACAATCACAAGCACATTAGCAACCGCAACGGCGCGTCTTGTCGCCCAGTCGAGACCCCCAAAGTTTGTCGCCGAACAGATGAGGTGGCCGTCATCGGCTAACAGGGTATTCAGCTAGCCATAGTGGGAGCCATATGCCGTCCGGTTGATCCGCAAGGACAAACGCAGCAGCATTTATTGCTCTTGCCTTTGGATGAACTATACGCAAATTTAACTCTCGCCAGGTAGTCGGCAAATGAAGGTTTTACGCCCAGCTAAATGTCAGGTTAGGGTCGGAAGCTATGCTGGCGAAATTTCAGGCGTCGATCGGTGTCGCTGGAAATCACTTGACTTAAAATCACTTTACTTAAAATCAAAAGATCGCAACTAAGGTAGATCGCCCGAGGCCATTGATCGGAGCCTCAGATTTCACTCCGCAACGACGTCGAGCGTCTCCACTTCATTGGTCGAACTCCAAACCCACTTAGGGGCGTCCCACCGTTTAGCCTGATAAAAGTAGTCCGCTATGGGCCATGACTCCGGTAGATGCTTTCAACCGACCCCCGATGCGAAAAAGAACTCTCCAATGTCACTCATGACTGAGGGGGGTATGGTTCGGCTATGTGAGCAATGATCTTCGAATATCCGCGGTGCAGCGGAGTCGTTACCCATTAGCCAACGAGAACCTTCGCCTCTGCGATATCACCCTCATTGAATGGCGTTGCAACAGTTCGCCTTTGACTTTGGCCACAGATCCGATGATCCCATGAAGGGACCAGATGGCACTTCTTGCCAAGTTGGCGTCAGATTATCATCGACTGAAAAGAGCACTTCGAATTTCAGGCGATTCTCGCTGTAGGCTAACACCGACAGGGATAGCCGAATCACAGGTAGTCGAAAAGGAGCACACTTGGCAAAGTTTCCATTTCTCAGTCCAGAGTGGATCGAAGAGGCGAGACGATTGCGTCAAAGCCATTCTGAAGAGGAACCGGCTATTGCAACCAATATCCGAATGAACCAGATAGTCACCGAAATCCCTTTTGGTGAAGGAGAGCTCCATATCTACGTCGACACGAGCCAAGGTTTTCTGGACATGGAAATAGGTGAACTAGACAACCCCGATATCACCATTGCCTTAGACTATGCGACCGCTAAGGCCCTCT
>JAKBHQ010000365.1 GCA_021836665.1 Thermoplasmata archaeon | reverse complement strand
GCCTGCTTCGGTCTAACCGGCCAGGAGGTGTTTACCTCTGTCATATCCCACCCGATGGTGCTCGACCTGTCGTCGAGATTCATCAAGGAGCGCGGCCTTACAACTAGACATGCCCTTTCCACTTCCGACGCGTGTAGGACTGTAGTGGTCGAGCGAGATCCCACCCTGGTGGCGCTGGCTCCTCCCGAAGTTGGCGAGATGTTCGACCTCACAATGTACGCTTCACAGGTCTCTGACGTCAATGAGATCCGAACCAGATACGTGCTAATTGGCCAGGAGATAACGGCGCCTACTGGCAGGGATAAGACGTCCCTGATCGTTACGCCCTCCGCAGATACCGTCGGAAGTCTCGCCAAGGTGGCCCAGATTTTTACCGACGCCGAGGTGAACATGGTATCGATTCTGTCGAGACCGCTGCAGGCGAAGCTCGGGATGCACAGCTTCTCGATCACATGCGAGGGTCATATCCTGGAGGAGCCCGTCTCACACGCGGTGGCTTCTTTGTTGGCTACGGGAACCTCGGTAAAGGTATTGGGTTCGTATCCCAAGTGGAAAGGCGTGGAGGTGACCACCCCGTTCGACTCGCTTCCGCTAGGCAGTCTCGAGCCGAACTCGATAGCGATCTAGATGAAGCTGGCTATCTGTGGGTTAGGACACATCGGAGGTTCACTCGCCGAGGCGCTTGGTGGCCAAATCGAACTCGCTGTTTACGATCGCGACCCGGTCACTAGGAGCGCTGCGGTAGCAGCTGGCCTCAGCGTGGTCGATTCGGAGGCCGAGCTGGTCCGCTCCGACGTGGTCATATTCGCGGTTCCAACTGGAGCCGTCTTTTCGTCGGTCAAGGCCCATTTAGATAACAGACGTGCTTCGGGGATCGTGGCGCCCGTGGTCGTGGTGGATCTAGCCTCGGTAAAAAGTGGCGTCGTCGCACCGATCTCAGAGCTGGTCAGTTCGGATGCATCCGTCTCCTACCTAAGCCTTCACCCAATGGCGGGTCGAGAGGGAAGCGGATTTAGCTCAAGGGATCCTCATGTTTTGGAGGATGCGACCTGGGCGGAGGTCGACACTTCGACACAGTACGGATCAGATCTCGTAATTGATTTTCTGGCGCTTCTCTCGAGACAGTTGCGCGCGTGCTTTCTTCCCCTCTCTGTGGAACTCCACGATCGGTCTGTGGCTCAGGTCTCGCACCTGCCCCACCTCATAGCTCTGGCCCTTGTGCGTCAACTTCATCATTCCGACCACCCTCCAGTGGCCGAGCTACTTGCGGCCGGGTCGTTCAAGGGTGCGACGAGGGTGGCAGCTACGGATCCGGATCGGATTCTCGACCTTTGCTGGCCGAACCGGGTAGCACTAAAGGCCACTTTAGCGGAACTCATTGCGTTGTTGATGGAGGTCGAAGGGAGTCTCTCCGAGGAGGAGGAGGTCTCGCTTTACCGATGGATTCGCTCTTCACAGTTGGTGGGCCAGAAGCGGGATGATCCTAATCCGACTTCCACAATCTGGGGGGGAGACGTCTCAGAGGTGAAGGGATACCTAGATCAGATCCGCGACAGTGGTCGGCGTATTGCAGAAACATCCCATGAGGAGGGCTCTGTGGTCCTTCGCACGATATAACCCTGAGCACTTCCTAGCTATCTTCTATTTGGTCTCTAGTAGTGCCGCTAAATCTGTCCGAACGGAAGTTCCACATCGTCGGCAACAGAGAAGCCGCCAAGCCAACTGAGACCATGCAGAGTATCCCACCGGAGACGATCGATGTTTCGAGTCCGAACAGCCTCTCCACCACACCAGATTCGAATCCTCCGATGGCTGGTCCAGATGTGTAGGAGACCATCTCAATTGCGGCCATCCGCCCCCTGACTGAGCTTGGGATAGTCAGGTTCCAAAATGCCCTTCTGAAAATTCCACTGACCATGTCGGCTGCTCCGGCGATAGCGAGAAGGGACAGGATTGCCAGTTTTGAATTCACGAAGCCGATTGGTATTAGCGCGAGTCCCCACACCATTGCGGCGGTGACTATAGCCCTTCCATAGTGTCTGATCCTCGAGGTCCAGCCGCTCGCCAGACTCATGACAAAGGAACCCAGCGAAGGGGCCGCGTACATCAGGCCCAGAAACCCGGCGCCACCGGACCGAGATGCAATCTGCGGAAACAGCGAATTTGGAACTCCAAATAGCATCGCCAGGAAGTCGATCAGATATGTTCCTAGCAGATCCTTGCGTGTTGCTGCATAGCGGAAGCTGCGTAGGGCTGATGAAAGCGCACTCCTGTCGGATGACCCGTGGTCGCCAGGTGGTTTTGCTGGGGCGAGGGTGACGCTATAACCAACGGCAATGACTGCTACCACTATTCCGATCGCGTAGCTCACTTTCAACCCTACCGATGCAATCAGCAGGCCAGCAACCGGAACCATCACAAGTTGAACGAGGTTCTCCAAGCTTGACACCGTTGCCGCGCCCGCCGCGAGCTGGTCGGAACGTACGTAGACAGGAACAAGTGATTCGATCGAGGGGCTGCGGAGGAAGATAGCGAAGTAGCGAACCAACGCCCCAACGATCAGAAGGGATAATCCGACTGTTCTTGGCCCGCTGTCGAAAAATAGGATCAGTACGCTGAGTGTGGACAGAATCCTCGAACCTAGGATGACCAACTTCTTGTCGATCACATCGGCCAATAGTCCGCCGGCGACCGCTGCGATGAGCATCGGAATTAGGGCGAAAAGAACAATAGTCCCGACGATCAGCGACGAATGGGATATGCGGTAGGCCTGGAAGGGGACTCCTACATAGGCGATCTCCTCAGGCATGGTTCCGATTATCTCGGATATGAGGAGCTTTCTGAAGTCCTGTGAAGCGCGAATTGGGTCGGTGTCCAACAGGTGGCGCCTGATGAATCTGGCGATAGATATGAGCCAATCAGTCAGGTCAATCCTTCCCTCACCTGAGGCTTGCGAATGATCGATCTACCACTAAGCCTCGAACTGAACTGCTGCCCGGTCTTTCAGGATAGGGAGCAGATACTTCCGGATCACTTCCTGATGATAAGGGTCTGCGGCATAAGCGCGATAGCTATCCTCGGTATCGAACTCCGCAATCACGGTGTAGGAGTAGTTGGAGCCTTCTGGCCAAAGTCCGAGGTCCTTGCCGTGGGTGAACTTCCGTATGCCTTGGATCTGATCGCTCAAGGTCTCCAATGCCGCAGACAGAGCCGACACCATTTCATCGGTCGTACCCGCGTTGAATCTGAAATTGACTACGTGCCGTATCAAGGTTCCTCCTAATGGCTGATTCAGTTGACCGACCTCGAGATGGTCGGTAGTTGTAGGTTCGTGGCGGAACTACTGAAGTCCTGTGTAGGACCCTCCGTCCACCCACAAAGAGACTCCGTTTACGAACCGAGATGGCTCCGAAACCATGAAGGCCGCCACTTTTCCGAAGTCGTAGGGGTCACCAACCGTCTTGGATGGGACAGCGTCGGCAACTCGGGATATGTCGCCGCCATTCAATGCCATCAGGCGGTCGGTCTGGTGGAAGCCTGGCTGAATCGTGTTGACCGTGACTCCATGTTTTGCCACCTGGGTGGCCATTGTCTTGAGGAAAGCGGTCAAACCAGACCTGGCCGTATTCGAAAGTATGAGTCCGGGACTCGGCTGGCGAACCCATAATGAGGTGATGGCAAGAATCCGTCCCCAGTCTCGCTCGATCATCGGTGCCACAACGGCTTGTGCAAGAGTCGCCATTGAAACAAGATTCTGCTCGAGTGCACCTCGAATCGCTTCTGGTGTACCAACTTCATACCCGCCAGCTTTTGGGCCACCCGCATTCAAGATGACGATATCGACCTGTCCCAAATGGGCGATGGAGGTACTGACTAGTCCATCTACTCCATCTGGAGTAGAAAGGTCGCACTCGATCCCCGACAGTAATTTCGGGTGCTTTAGGAGGGCCGCATCGATCTTCTCCCGACTTCTACTGGCTATGACCACATTCACGCCCTCGTCCGCGAGCGCGGCCGCTGTGCCCAGCCCGAGGCCGGATGAGCCACCAGTTACGAGTGCCGTTTTACCGTTCAGACCTAGATCCATCTATCCGAAGCTAGCCGCATACCAGATAGGTGCGTATCGCAAACTTCTGGTGAGTTCCTAACCAGTTGAGCGCCGCAGTGGGCCGGTTTGGACCGGGGTCTGTATGCGGTGGGCCGATTGGTAGACGAAGTGTTCAATTCTGGGCCCGATCGACGGTCACACTGACTGGGTTTCTGGTTGACAAAGGGTTGGTTTGTGCGCTTTAGCTTTGATGCCTGTATGTCAGCGTCTGGATCGTAGACCCCAAACAAGAGCTGGTGAAGGTGTCTGAAATGTTCGAATTATCGAGGTCCGAGCGGGATTCAGAACCTGGCGCAGAGCCGGGCGTTGCAAAGTCAATTGTCGGCCTTAGCATGCAGAGGCACTGACTATTCAGCGGGCTAGTTGACACAACTGGACCCAGATCTGTTGATCACTTGGCGGCAGCTGGGCGTTGATGGCAGGTCGATCTTTCATCTGAGCCGACCTAGGGAAAGAGGTTAGACCTGTGCTAAGTCGGACTGTCGTGGTGATCGGCCTCTAGTTACCACCAACAACGTAGGCCGTGGCCCATGGTTTACTCATACTCCATGAATTGTTTGGACTCTTCGAAATTGTGATTCCAGGTACATGAGCCGGACCCTATGTGGGCCCGGCTCATGTACTTTTGGGTGGTTTTGGGAAGTGAATTTGTATTGACTACGGTGCAGGAGTTGCGATGCAACCCGCTGCAAGTCCGAGGTGAGCTAGTCCTGTCAGATCTCCTCTGCCGTAGGTGGTCGGTGCATTGAAATTGTCGACGGGGTTCATTACCTGGGTTGGATCGTTCACGTGTCCCATGCCCATGACGTGTCCGAGTTCGTGGAGCACTAGAGATGTCTCTTGACCGGCGGTGGCAGAGTACGTAGAAGAAAACGCTGCCTCTCCGGTGACGTAGGTCCATCTAGTACCTGTAAATGCGGCACTTGAGCCTCCCATTCCGATGACGTTTCCGCCGGGAAGGTAGTCGGTCGCATTTGCTGGTTCCCATGCGATCAGGACCGGCGCCCATTCCGGACCATTTGGCCCCTGTACCACTGAGTTGCGCTCAAGGGTAGGTAGCTGTGTGGTCGTGCCCTGATAGTTGAATTGAATGCCGGTGGCGTTTGATATTTCAGCGAGCGATTGCTGAATGAGAGCGAGTCCGTTCGATGGCGCATAACCGAGGTTCACTTGGTAGTTGATTGGCGCACAAGGGTTCCACCTTACGGGAGCGGTCGAATTTGAATTCTGTGTGAGTAAGAAGCTGTAGCCTGCCGATGCGGGCGCGGCCTGGGTTATCTCGTGATAGGGCAGGTTCGGGAAGGTTGCTGAAGCGTCGGAAGTGACACCAAATGAATCCCAGGTCGCACCACTACTTCCGCCTGCGATCTGTCCACCTGATGGTGCTGGGGCACTTGAAACCGGCGTTGGGGCTGAATTTACAACCGGCGAAGATCCTGGCTGGAAGTCGACGGTACTTCCAGTGCTCGTGACCATCCAGTAACCGCCAACACTGTTCCTGCTTATCCCGGCAACCGGTGACCCGATATTTGCCGAGACGCCAGATCCTGCATAGGTCGCGTCACCAAAGGTGAAGATTCCACCATCAGATGCTACGAGCCAGTAGCCCTTGCCATCGGGTGTTGCAGCCATACCGACGATGGGCTGGTTGAGCTTCATCGCACCCGTTGATCCGAGGTAGGTCGCGTCACCAAAGGTGAAGATTCCACCATCAGATGCTACGAGCCAGTAGCCCTTGCCATCGGGTGTTGCAGCCATACCGACGATGGGCTGGTTGAGCTTCATCGCACCCGTTGATCCGAGGTAGGTCGCGTCACCAAAGGTGAAGATTCCACCATCAGATGCTACGAGCCAGTAGCCCTTGCCATCGGGTGTTGCAGCCATACCGACGATTGGAGCGTTCAAAACTTTGCCCGCAAGAGAGCCGTATAGTCCTGCATCGCCGGATGCATAGACCGAGCCATCGGGTCCAGCTATCCAGTAGCCCTTGCCGTCTGGGGTGGGTACCATGGCGACTATCGGACTACCGCCGGAGGCCTTGACGTTGTACCCATCGGTGAGCGAACCGAGAGTTCTGTGCGAATTGTGACTCAAATTCGCTGCAGCAGTTCCGTTGTATCCGACGAAAATCAGCCCAACGGCAACACCGGTGACAGCGGCGCTTCTTGCCAAGCCGCCCCTTCTTCGGTAACCTCTGGCCCTCCACGACATCTCAAAGCACCTCTACCACTAGACACAAAACCACCTTGTTTTGTATCGGCACAGGGGGAGAGGACTTTAGGTGAACAACTACGGAGAGTGAGAAATTACGGCGTCAAGTGTCGGGATATACGCCCGCCGTGTCACTCTTAGAATTCAAGACGACCGGGCGTAGGCAATGAACCAGCATTAACCACGGTGCTCTTACGTTACTTAGATGAACTGCATTCCGGTTCTAAAGGTGCATTCGGCTAGATTCGGGTCGAATCTGCAATTCGGAGGAAGACGCCATTGTCGGCGACTGAAGCTTGAACATGAGAAAAGGGCCCAATTAGGGCCCCTTTCTCATGTTCGTGGCGGGGTCACCCGCCTTGCCCGCCTAGGCGGCCCAGCCTGTTCTACCTAGAGGCTGGATTGGCTGCTGAGTTTGAGTTAGCTCTGGTCGACTTCGGGTCGTACTAAAAGCACAGGGACTGGTGAATGGTGTAGCACGTATGAACTGACCGAACCTAGTAGGAGACTCGTGAAGCTCCCATGGCCACGTGTACCAATCACCACGACCTCGGCCTCTTTCTCTGCAATCTCGCAGAGCCTCACTCCGGGGGTTCCCTCGAGCAACCTTCCCTCTATGGCCAAGTCTGGGTATTCGGCCTTGGCTTGAGTGAGGATCTTGTCCAAGATCTCCTTCGCTGCGTTCTCGATATCTGTGACAGGAGCGACGTAGGCCGATCCGTATCCGAAGTTAGGGATGAACCAGCTGTGTGCCACCATTAGCTTGGCACCTCTGGCCTTTGCCTCGTCGGCTGCGAAAGCTACTGCTCTAGCTGCGCCATCGGAACCATCTGTTCCCACCAGTACTACCCCGGTGTGCGGAACATTAAAATCTGTGAACTTGACGTCTGTCATGCTGCACCTCCTGTATTGCATTATGCACTTAGGTTTACACCAGTGCTAGGGGCAATTGCTGGACGATATTTGGCATTATCCCCTAATTTGGTGTTTCTAAGTATCGCTTCCCACGGTAGGGGGTGGAAGCACCACTACAGGTATCGAGGACAGCTCTATCACCTTGTGGGCGGTGCTGCCGATCGACTTCTCCCCGATACCGTGCCCCCGTGTCCCGATCACGACTAGGTCCGCTCCGGCCTCCTGACAACTCGACAACAGCCCGCTTAGCGGTGTTCCTTCGACGACAATGCAGTCAAAGTTGACTCCCATCTCGTCGATCTGGTTGCACCAGTCCGATCTCATCCGCTCCGATATGACGCTCCGGGCTTCATCTACTGCGAGGATGCGTCCGTCCTGTTCAATTGGGAGAAGTCCCATCGAGTGAATTGCGATCACTCTGCATCCCAGCTGGAGCGCCAACTCCCCAGCCCAATGCAGCGCCGCCAGTGAGGCTTCGGAGCCGTCCACTCCCACGACAATTGTTCGCATCACTTAGGAACTCCTTGACGGTTCTAGGGCCATATGACAACCCTCCTAGTCTCTCCTATGTTTATTGTCTATCCGAATACAGATTTGGTACCGCCCTATGGAGTTGAACTCTGGGACCTTTGGCGGGGATATATTGCTGTTCGACCCTGTATTAGACCTCATCACTGACCTTTGCGGTGCACTAGGTTGATGATATGACAATAAGGGTCTTTATTGTGGATGACCACGAGGTTGTTCGGTGGGGCATATCCAGCCTCATCGATGCTGAAGAGGATCTAGAAGTTACCGGCGAAGCGGGATCTGTTGAAGAGGCGCTGGCACGGATCTCAAGTGCAAGACCGGATGTGGCTCTGCTTGACGTTCGACTTCCAGATGGGGATGGTATCCAGTTGTGCAGGGAGATCCGTTCCAGTTACCCAGATGTCTACTGTCTCATGCTGACTTCCCACTCAGATGACGAAGCGCTGTTCTCTGCAATTCTGGCAGGAGCGTCTGGTTACCTGCTCAAGCAGATCAAACTCACCGATTTAGTGGGTGGCATTCGAAGGGTGGCAGCGGGGGAGAGCTTGCTTGATCCAGCGGTCACCGCCAAAGTTTTGGCCCGGCTCCGGTCACCCAAAGATGAGGAGGATCCGCTATCGAAACTTTCAGCGCAAGAACGCAGAATTCTCGAGCTGGTAACTGATGGTAAGACTAACAAACAGATAGCAGGGGAGATGTTTCTTGCTGAAAAGACCGTCAAGAACTACGTTTCTAACCTGCTGGCAAAGCTTGGAATGAGTCACCGCTCTCAGGTGGCAGCCTTGGGAGCCAGGATCGCGGAGCGAAAGCGTCAGGGCTCCGAGGGCAACTGAACAGGAGAGAGTTTCCCGACTCTGTGCCGGAGGATTTCAACTTCGTGCGATGAGTACAGGGCGAGTTCAAGGGGTGAAGGCTGCAGTTGAGGGTTGGGGGTCCACCGGTCGGAGCGTGAGCACGGGCATAATGCCCGCTGTTGAAGCAGACACACCGACCAGTGGAGGTTTCTATCATGCCAGCAGCGCCGTTGTTGTTGTGTGAACGCGAGGAGATCCGGGCAGGGATCGAGCGGGGCGAGTCTGTGACTGCGATCGCGGTCAGGCTCGGCCGGCATCGCTGCACCATCTCAGCCGAGGTGGCGCGAAACGGTGGCCGTGACAGCTACCGGGCGGCGTCCGCCCAGGGGCGGGCTGACTCCTGTCGGGCGAGACCGAAAACGCCGATCCTTGTGGCACGCCCTGACCTGGCCGCCCATGTGGAGGGACGCCTCCGGGCCAAGGACTCGCCGATGACCATCGCTGTCGAACTGGCCCGAGGTGTCTATCCGGGCCTGTCCGACACGGTGAGCCACGAGACCATCTACGCTGCCGTATACGCCCATGGGCAGCGCGGGCTTGCCAAGGGGCTGCACGCCGGCCTGCACCGGCGCAGACGCTGCCGCAAGAGGCGCCTCCCCAAAAGTGTGCAGCCGCAAGCGAAATCGCCGCTCGGGGCGTTCAAGCCGATCGCATCGCGGCCCGCGACCGCCGAGGAACGAATCGAAGTCGGCCATCTCGAAGGAGACCTGATCATCGGTGCTGGCGGCCGCTCCGCGATCGTCACCGTCTTTGATCGGGCCAGCCGGCACATGTGGCTGGCCGACCTGCCCGAAGACCACGGGGCCACCTCCACCCTCGCCGGCCTAGTCGAACTGATCGAGCGGATCCCCACACAACTCCGACTCAGCCTCACGTGGGACCAGGGACGAGAAATGGCCCGCTGGGCCAACCTAGAACAGCTCTGCGCGATCAAGGTGTACTTCGCTGAGCCGCACCATCCCTGGCAGCGACCCACCAACGAGGCAGGCAACGGCCTGCTGCGCCGCTACGTAGGCAAAGGTACCGATCTGAGCCGATTCACTCCCACCGACCTTCGGGCCATCGAGGCCCGCATCAACACAATGCCCCGCAGAAGCCTCCACTGGTCAACCGCCCACAACGTCTATACTGCTGCTGTCGCGATGACCGGTTGAACTCGCCAGATTTAAATTTGCACTTGAACAATAGTTGAATTTAGAGCGGGAATAATTGGGAAATAATGCGCGGGTAACATACCTTATGGCTGCGAGAAAGCCCTCAACATTTGTTGAAACCTAATGAGAATAGACAACATCATTTAGGGCAGTGGTGGGACTATTTCTTGCTGAATGACTCGACATGTTTGGTCAGCGATGGAGTCCTGTCTATCAGATGCGCTGCTTCAATTAAACGGAAAAGGGTAGTTCATTCTCAAACATCGACGCCAGCCCCCTACCTTATTGCATACGAGTTCACAATTCTGGATATCTATACACATCTGTAGGGATGTATGCACTGAAATTTGAACTGTGGGGAACGGAATGAACTGTTCTTACTTGTCGAACGGCGTTTCAGATTTCAAAAGCCAGCAGCTCGAGCCGAAACAGGTTTTCGAGGTTGGATATCAGATGGATTAACACGTGGTTCGGCGTAGTCGAATAGGAAGTGGAATCCCCGCTTGATGTGGCCGAGCCTACTACGACTGCATCGCCGAGGCTCACGGCGGAAGTGCAAGCTGAACACGCTGCGATATGGGTGAATTGGTAGCCGACACACGGTAGGTGACTCGACTTGTGAGGTCGTCGGCTCCACTAGCTTTGCAGGGACGACTTCGCTCGACAAGGTCACAGAGCTAGTGCTGGAGAGTGGTGCTTTCAAACTCGCAAGGTGATTAGCCAAGACGCGCAGGTCGGATCCGATGGCCTTGGAAGTGTGCGAATTCGGATTGTCAATGCGAATTGTTTAGCGAGAAGTAGCGCTTCGACGTTCCGAAGTGCAATATGTACGCTCCGTGATTCTGGCGTCTTTACGGGTACTTTAGTCGAATTGTAACTAATACATGGGCTGGCTCAGTGTACCTAAAGAGCCACTAGCTGCGTTCAATTGGTCACTTATGGATAGATAATCGCACGGCGAAGGTGACAGTTCGACCAGCGAGCTTCACACCACGTGGAACTTCGAAATCGGAGAGCAAATTCTCCGATTACTTTCCCATTAGTCGAATTAATTTGAGTATCATGGCGGCTTCGGCAATCCAAGGGGGTTACGTGATAATTGGAAGAAAGGCGCTAAGAACCAGTCTGG
>JAKBHQ010000316.1 GCA_021836665.1 Thermoplasmata archaeon | reverse complement strand
TGACGGAAGGCGGGCAAGGAACCCATGGCGGGCAAGGAACCAACAGCGAGCCTTTGCCCGCAATGTATTCACTCGATCCTAAAAGTACATCAGACTTTAGGGCTAGTCTTTTTGTGCGACTCGCCTTTTGGTCGGACTAAGACCATCCTTCGCGTATCTTAGTCAAGGTATCACCAAGCGCCTCAGGGATAACTCGCACATCAGCCGTTGCCGTCATGAAGTTCGCATCACCGATGAAACGAGGAACCACATGCAGGTGTATGTGATCGACTATGGCGGCCCCACCTGCCCGACCTAGGTTCATCCCAATGTTGAATCCAGATGCTCCATGGCTGGCCCTCAACGCCTTCACCGCATGATTGGCCAGTTCAAGGAGCTCGCATCGGGATTCAGCGCTAAGTAGATCTAACTCCGCCGTATGAGTCTTTGGGACAATCAATAAATGGCCCGATGTATAAGGGTATAAATTGAGCGCCACCACAGCCGTTTTACCGCGAAACACGACCAACAACTCATCGTCTACGCATTCAACATCGCCAACTTGGGCGGGGGCGGCTATTTCACAAAGCACACACTCCGGCTCTAGCTTATCCTTCGATAGCTCTCCAGAGAGATAGGCCCCTCTCCATCCTGCCCAGATCCTCTCCAAAACCTAGACCTCAGTCTCTAGCAGAAGGTCGGGCGGGAGAATTTCCTCCTTGATCGACTCGACGAAAGCCTCCACTGGTACCCCGCGATTGGGGGTCTCTGAACCTCTTCTGTTGACACCGACCGTCTTTGCACTCACGTCGTCGTCACCGACAACCAAAATGTACGGAATCTTATCCAGTTTTGCCTTTCGGATCCTCGAGCCAAGTGGCTCGGTTGCATCAACAACCTCCGCCCTGGCGCCAACGGCTGCCAGCCTGCCCACGATTTCCTGGGCGTAATCTTCATGGTCCTTACGCACTGGCAGTACCTGAATCTGCGACATGAGTAGCCACATCGGAAGTGCACCAGCATAGTGTTCGAGCAGGATAGCGAAAAATCTCTCAACGGAGCCAAACAGCGCTCTATGAATCATGTATGGTCGACGTCTTTGGTTATCATGATCCACAAAATTCATGTCAAATCTCTGTGGCATCTGGAGGTCAACCTGCAGCGTGGAGACCTGCCAACGTCGGCCGATAGCGTCCTTTAGATGCACGTCAATCTTTGGAGCATAGAAAGCCCCCTCGCCCTCCGCAACGACATATGGTATCCCGGAAGCCTCAAGCGCACTTTGAAGTGCCAAAGTCGCCTCCTCCCACTCAGCGTCCTCGCCTACGGATTTGTCCGGCCTGGTGGCAAGCTCTGCCTCAAAGTCCTTCAGGCCAAATGACCTGAGCATTGCGAGCACAAACTTGAGCAATCTAGTTAGCTCCTCGGCGAGCTGCGAAGGTGCACAAAAGATGTGCGAATCGTCCTGGGTAAGTCCACGCACCCGCGCCAGACCATGGAGGACCCCAGATCTTTCGAATCGATAGACGGTACCAAATTCGAAGAGGCGAAGCGGCAACTCTTTATAAGATCTGAGCTGGGAGCGGAATATCAAGATGTGCATAGGACAGTTCATGGGCTTGGGGTAGTACGTTGCCCCTTCCATCTCCATCGGAGGGTACATCCCGTCTTTATACCAACCAAGGTGACCTGAAATTTCATAAAGAGTGGACTTGGCGATATGGGGTGTCCAGGCCAATTGATATCCAGCCTTAATGTGTGCCTTGCGGGACATCTCCTCCATCTGATAGCGAATGAAGGCACCCTTTGGGTGGAAAACTGGTAGCCCGCCACCTATCTCAACTGGAAAATGAAATAGATCCAGTTCTGAGCCTATCCTGCGATGATCTCGCTTCTCAGCCTCTTTGAGCCTGTGAAGATGCTCCTCAAGCTGGGCCTTTGAACTCCAAGCGGTTCCATAGATTCTCTGTAGCTGCTCTTTTTTTTCGTCCCCCCGCCAATAAGCTCCCGCGACTCTTAAAAGCTTGAAATGACCGAGTTGGCCAGTATGACCAACGTGTGGTCCCCTGCACAGATCGACGAACTTGTCGGCATTTCGATATACCGAGACCCCTTTGTCGCTAACACCTTCCGCCAACGCTTCATCCGCCAGGTCCTGAACCTGCTTGATTATTTCAGTCTTAAAAGGCTGATCGCTAAAGATCTCTAAGCCCGACTCATAACTGAGTTCTTCCCTGGTAAATGGTTGCTTTGCGGATATAATCTCCCGCATTTTGGATTCGACCGTTAAAAGATCGTCATCGGTAAATCTCTGGTTCTCCGGCAGCTCAAAGTCATAATAAAAACCGTCGGTGATCGATGGTCCAATAGCGTACTTTGCGCCTGGATATAGCTCCAAGACTGCTTGCGCCATGACGTGCGCCGTTGAATGTCTGATTACAGATAGTCCATCTGGCGAGCCAGCCGAGACAAACTCGACCACCGAGCCGTCTGAGACCAATGTCGAAAGGTCAGTCAGCGTGCCGTTAACTTTTGCCGAAATCACCCCCGCCGGACGCGGGTCAATAGACCTGAGTACGTCCAGCACGGTTACGGCACCCTCAAACTCATGGACGCTCTCGCCCAGAACACTAATCTTTGTCAACATCGACTCCGCAAATTTCCCTGTCGCGCGAATAGTCCACAGCGACTAGTCCAGATTAGATCACTATTCCTAATAGTGAGGCGGCTAGCGAAACACCCTCTCCACGCCCCACCGCTTCGTCCATCGCCGAGAGGGCGGTCGGAACGTCTAGATCGTCATCGAGGGCTGCCCGCACCTCCGCCAGCGCACCTTCACCTTCACCGGCTTTTTGGTAACTCGCCAACCTCGATGTCGCAACTTCGAGCAGATCGTCGCTCCACTCCCAAGAATGCCTGTAATGATTCGAAATAATCGCCATTCGAACAACACGTGGATCGTGCTCATGCAGAAGGTCACCTACGAATACTAGGTTTCCAAGGGATTTTGACATCTTCACGCCGTCAAGATTCACCATTCCAACGTGCATCCAGTATTTTGAAAATACCTCCTCGGATGCAGATTCCGCCTGAGCGGCTTCGCATTCGTGATGAGGAAAGATAAGGTCCGAGCCGCCACCATGGATATCAATAGTTGTGCCCAGCTCCCGCATGGCTAGTGCAGAACACTCGATGTGCCATCCGGGCCGACCCCTCCCCCATCTGGATTCCCAAAAGGGCTCGCCATCCTCTGGAGCTTGCCACAGCAAGAAGTCGAGTTTATTTCTCTTTGCAGGATCTTCTGGATTCCCGCCTCGTTCCCGAGCAAGTTCGATCATCTCTTCGTACGAGTAATGGCTTATCTTCCCGAAATCCTTGGCGGTTGTGACATCGTAATAAACCGATCCGTTGCTCTGATATGCATGGCCCTTGTCCATTAGAGCATCTACAAGATTCAAAATCTCCGCAATCGCCGACGTTGCCCTCGGTTCCGAGTGCGGCTGGACCAATCCAAGGGCGCCCATATCTCGGTCAAATTTAGCCATCTCCGATGCAGCTAGGTCGAGGTAAAAGACGCCGAGTTCCTTAGCTTTTCTCAGAATGTCGTCATCAACGTCAGTTACGTTTCTTACGCAAGAGGTCTTATGACCCATATCACGCAATCGCCTCTGCAAAATATCAAAAGTAAGGTAAACCGCAGCATGACCAATATGGGCTGCGTCGTACGGTGTGATGCCACAGGTGTACATCTTGACAACCGGGCCTACTTCTAAGGGAACTTTCTCTTGCGCCGCCGTATCAAATATGTGGATCAATTTCTCTGCCCTACTACTTCGGAATTCCAATGACTCTAATTGCAACCCTAGTCTTGTAACGAATATTCAAATTAACTAGAACTGCGGTCATGGCCTCTATTGGTCCAGCCTGAGCCAAAGAACCGGCAAAGAAGCTATTCATTCCAGGCAAGCTACCCAAAAGATCTACCACTTCGTATCCTGCCTGTTCAAAATCCGAGCAAACTAAAACATCGGCTTCTATCGGAGCAGAAATCCTTCCAAGTTCCTTTGCGGGCACGTGATGTAGGGCGGCGACCACCCTGGAATCGCGAAGAGCTGCCTGAAGAGTCTGGGCCGCCGATCCCCTAACTGGAATTACCGCCTGAAGTTCGGAGCCAACCCTCATCAGGGCATTTGCCATTGATATCACCGTTTTGCCGGCAAGGGATCCCTCAAGCGGCTCAACGGCCTTTAGCATCGTGTCCCATGGTGTCGCTACCACTACTAGCTCGCATTGCGCCGCTCGTAGATTTGTCCCACCAAAAAGTTGTAGGTCAGTTCTTTCGGTACCCTGAAGGGCGTCTACTACCACCTGTGATGCTCTTGATTCATCCCTCGAACCTATCCATACCCTGTGACCCGCGCTAGCAAGCCGCAACGCAAGTGAACTTCCAGCGGGACCCGTACCGCCGAGAATACCTATATCCACCTTCTACCTTCTCTCAAAATGGCGCGTTAATGCCAGGTTATGACGAAATAGACGCTAACTTTTGTGAAGTCTAGACACGGGAGGCGAAGTGGGGATTCTCAACAACAAACGGATCTTGGTTACAGGAGTCCTAACCGAATCATCTATTGCATTTGGAATTGCTGATCAAGCCCAAAAAGAGGGCGCCAAAGTAATTCTGAGCGGGTTCGGTAGGGGGCTGTCTATCACGCAGCGCGCCGCAAAGAAGCTTGACCCAGTCCCGCCAGTTATAGAGCTAGACGTCATGAACCAACAAGACCTTGACGATCTGCCCAACAAAATATCCGATCAAATCGGCGGCCTCGATTGTGTAGTCCATTCAATTGGATTTGCGCCATCAACGTGCATTGACGGAGAGATGTTCGACGCAGCATGGCCCGACGTTGCTACAGCGATTGAGGTCTCTACCTACTCCTTCGCCTCATTGACAAAGGCAACCTTAGGGCTGCTGGAATCAGGCGAAAGCCCTTCAGTGGTTGGACTCGACTTTGACGCCACCGTGGCATGGCCAGGATATAACTGGATGGGAGTCGCCAAGGCAGGCTTGGAATCTTTGTGCAGGTACTTAGCGCGAGATCTCGGACCAAAAGGCATCAGAGTCAACCTGATTAGCGCAGGGCCCATCAGGACAATCGCAGCGAAGTCGGTAGGAAGTTTCTCCAGCTTTCAAGACAGCTGGGGAGAAAAGGCGCCCTTGGGCTGGGACCCAAAGAGTAACCTGGCAGTAGCCAGATCTACTGTCGCATTACTTTCTGACTTCTTCCCTTCTACAACGGGGGAGGTCATACACGTCGACGGAGGTTTCCATGCCGTGGGCGCGTGAGCTTATCTCGATTGACCAGCTACGACTAGGTGGGCAGATACTGAGTCTGCGGAGCAGAGGCTGAACAGCAGGCAAGGCTGAAACTTTCCTTAGCTAATTCAAGTTTTCAAGATGTCCTAAGCGCGACTAGTCCTAAAACTACATAGTTCGCGATTTCACCTCTTGTTTGAAGAGTTGGCAGCTGGCCCGATTGACCATCCAAATACCAGGTTCCGGTCCAATTTTGAACCACCACCACCGAGCGCGCTCCCGGATTAAGCCACATGTGATCAATTCCTCCTAGCGGCCAAGGTGCGCCGCTAGTTTGGAATGGCCCAGAGTACTGATCGCCGCCATCAAATGACACTTCATAACTGGACTTCGCAGATATGGTCAGTTCGCCGAGGGCGCTCGAACTCGATAAGGAGCAGTGCGTAGCGTCACCGGTCAGCAAATAAGAGGTTATGCCGACAACTCCGTACCCAGGGGGGATCGTCGGCAATGGAATCGGCAGCTGCTTGACCAGCTGTGTCGACCACTCGCTGTCTGCAACTTCGGAAGGGGTGGGGAGGTTCGTCTTGCTCCCCCCTCCAGACTTGCAGATTCCAACAACGTTGCTCAAGTACCTACTTACCACCTCAGCGGCGGCGAGACCGAGGAGATCCGACCCAAATGGATCCTTCTGTGCGGCCGTATCAAGAACGCAAGGATTCAAAGGAGCCGGTTGGGTAGGACCCCCTACCAAAGCCCCTCCCGGCGATCCTAAACTTACGTTCCTTGACGAACTGGAATTTGACTTTCCACCCTTGACCGTTTCTCCACCCCCACCTATATTGACTATGATCTGACCGGGGTCGTTCCCTTTGGCAACTTTCACGTACGAAGTCCTCGAACCCAGAAGTCGACCTGAAGGTAGGCCCGTACTTCCAGTGCCTGCCAATAGAGCAGAGGTGGCACAAAATGCCAGTAGCCCGCGTGTCACTAAGCGGCCGAATCCCTCAATTACAGCGCCTCTATGCCTTTTCACCACCGAACTCCAATGCACAACCAAAGACTTCCGACAGGAGGCCAAGCCCCGACACCAGATTATTCTTACTCCAGTCGTAGCACTATTTCAAACGGTGTAGCCACTTGTTTGTTGGTCAATGCGAGCAAACTCGCTTCGCTGGGCCCTTTGACGCTACAAATCGCCTGCATTTACCCGTTAAATGGCAGCAAATAACTTGCTCAGCTATCAGCGATATAAAGCGTCCCCCGTCTGTAAATTAAACTTCACGAAGACCTCTCGCCACTCCTCGCCTTCAGCTTGTCACCGTTGCATCTGAGTGGCTGGCAGTGAGTCCGCTCATTTAGATGCACCTGTTCCAAGGTTCCGTCTTGGACTTGATTCTCACTCGGCCACCTCAACACGCCTCGATTGTGCGGCCAACGCAGCCCCAACGTAACCAGCCCCAATTCAACTAAAACGGTCACGATGCTGGATCAAACTAGTCCCGACTTGCGGATCGCTTAAAAGCGCCAGAAACTTGCGCCGGTAAGCACCGAGTGCTGGGTCAACTCGGCCACTTCGCGATGGAGCAAGTATCCAGGCTCGGTGGCCCAATTTAGAGCTATAGCCACTTGACAATCTACGTCTGGGTTTTTGATCCAAAGGGCCCATCCGTGCACATGCGGCGGCAGACTTAGACGCAGGTGGTTGTGACCTCAAGTAGCCGATAAATACGAGCTGTGCGAGTATCCCGATGGTTTTCGTACAGCCGTTCCGATTGAATTCGTACACCCGTTCCGCGGTTTTCGTACACCTCAGCCGGGGTCGGCTTTGTGACATTTGCGTGAGTGGCAGGGCATCGGCAACACTTCTTTGATTATCCACAATCAGAGGAGGTACCGATGCCCCGTCCCCATTCGACCATGCGTAAGAATCGTGGTGTACTTCGCTTGCACTATTCTGAGGGCTTGAGCCTCCGCCAAACCGCCTCGTCACTTTCGATGCCATTTACCACCGTGGCGGATTTGGCCAAGAGAGCTAAAGCAGCTGGTCTCAGCTGGCCGCTGGAAGATGAGGCAAGACGCTTAAAGGCCCCGGCATGGTTGGAGGAGCTGCGTCAGCACCAACCCGAATTCCTCGGTCATTAATTGTCCCTCCTTGCTTATTAGCGCGGGTCATTTACCGCCAAGATATCACTTTTACGCCGTTTTGAGGACGTGTGCCTAGGGATGACAATGCTCACTCTCGCTGGTCTAATACGTCTTGCTCAAACACCCTTTTGTGACGGGGTCGCAACCCTCCCCAGCGCCTCACCGTACCAAGTCGCAATTGCCGGCGCTCACCACCCGCCATAGAAAACGGTACATAAACCCACCGATAGTGAATAGCAAAGCTCAGTAATTACCTAATGGCCCGTAAAGCAAAACTTTGAAAACAGTTAGTCATTATCACGAGTTGAAATCACTCCTCCCTCCTAAGGTGGCGAGACCACGCAGTATTACCGTCATGACAACGAAACCAATTACTGACGCGCGCTCGCCGTTATACATTCAAGCTCGATGGATGCTCATACCGTTTGAACTCCATACACATTCCAAGTCACGCTACGGATCACAAACAGAGTTCTGTGTACAAATCTCAGATCAACTAACAAGATCACGACACCTAGAAACAATGTTCAGAGCTAGCAACCCAAATAATTATCCATAAAAGTCGCTATGTTACCTAATACTCTGGCTCCCTTCAAGGGCATTTGCGTAAATTATTTGGCTAACACACGATGTAACCGGGAAAAACTTTATGCCATCCTAAATCTGGAATTTATAACTGCTTAGCTTGCCAAAAGGTGGATCTCTCCGGCCACATGGCGAACTATTAATGTGGATTTGACTCTAATTCAGCAAGATCTGCTCGAATTTCCTTTAGCGCTAGTCCGAGGTCTTGGTAGTGTGATGCCACAGTAGATTCCTGTCGAGCAATAAACCGATTTATCAAGGTGACGGAATCGATATGGCCCCGACTCGAGAGCAACTTTGAAAATTCACTTTTGTCGTCTACAACCGGAAAGATTATTCTGCACTCGCCAACGCTACAGAGTGCTGAATTTAATGCAATACTTGCAACCTGCTCATTTGCAAATTCAAAGGGCCTGATGAAAGAGATCAAAATATAGAGGCCGATCGCAAATCCTAAGTTGGAGTTCAACCCTACAATTGATTCAAATCCTATCGACAGGAGGTCGCTTATTGAAGCACCACTTTCTGCCGCAACGGCTACAGGAGCGTAACTTTCATCTTTGAACACTCCTGCAAACGCCTCAATTGACCCCCCGAGGATCTTTGAATGGAGATCCCGCAGTCTAGCTATAAATTCCGTAGAAGTGTTAATATCTCTCGTCACGTCTATACGGTCTGAAACTAAAGAATAATACCTTATGAATAATGAATCATCTACGCCTCCCTCCGTCAACATCACAGAACGTAATGCCTTTTTCAAAAGCAAGCTATTAGGAGTCTTTCCATCCAGAATCCCCGACATATAGAAAGCCTCTACAAATGGCCTATAGGTCCATTTTGGCTCGGACTCATCAACCACAAAAACATCTGGTTGGAGTTTACTAATCCCTTCTGAAATTGAATGTAATAGATCCAACAACTCCCTTTCGGTGTTGGGACTGGATTCTGAATTTCCTCCCACTCCTCGCCGTGGACCCTCGAGTGCATTCGGCATCCCCACGCCGACTGGTCCCATGAAGGATACCCCTTGGACATCATCATTAAAATCGGTGACCAGGATCCGCTTAAGCAGTAGCTCGGCTCTCGGAATCAGATCATCATGAAGTCCAAGGACTTTAATCAGCCGAGGGACCCCTCCCATCAACTCAGCAAGCCGATTCCCATCACTACCAGCAAATTTCCCTAGCACGAAGTTTGACAATTCAAGGTCGGACAGTGTTCTCGCCGGTTTTCCTCTGACAGCCCGGCTAGGAAGGAGGTTGTCCAAAACCGCCCGAAGCGGAGAGGCTAGAAAGAGACCACCCGGCAGCGCAATATCGCCCTCAACGGGTCCAAGGCCTTGACGCACTGAAACGACTAAACCGGGGAGCACAATCTGTCGTGCCTTGGCAGCCCTCGCGAGGAAAAGAACACCATCGTCAGGACCACCACTGAGAACGGACCTATCTGTCACCACAGAATTCGGCAGCATATGTCCCAGTATCGCCTGCCATTCCCGCAGTACTACCGCAACTGGATCCGATACTTCATCGGTATAGATGCCTGGAGCAATCCTCACAATTGAACCAGCTTTGTGCAACCCGTGAATAGTCGCTGGCGGCTTATCGCCAGGAAAAAACAGACTTGCCACCATCGTCTTACCTTCCAGTGAATGCTCCACCTAATCCCTTAGGCACCGAAAAGTATCGGCCAATTGGTATCGTATCTGGAGGTCGCCGAGGAGTGAATCTGCCTAGACCCATTCGTAGTGAGCTTGAAATGCCATAAACCTGCCGACCCATTAAGTCGCGACCTAACAGTGAGTCCTTTTAACTTTCATTGAAACCTGTAACTCTAAAACTTTGCGCCTTTGGCTGCGCTAGCAAACATCTCTCGTTCTGGCTCCAGCCCAGTACAAGCCACTGGTCTTTGCTATTTGGGATTGACTCCCACGAAGAACCGGTGCGAAAAACCATCCACGATTGGTCAGGCGACCCCGGTCGGCCAAGGATCAAGCTGCGACATAGGACAGTTTTGCTGTCTTAGCAACTTCAGTCGCTATCCCTACCTTTGGATCACTTAGGTCGAAATCTACGATGATACCTTCGATCCTTGCCTCGGCAATCTCTCTCGAAGCCTCAAGTGTGGCCCCAACTGGGTCAATGCCAGCCTGCGAAGTTGACACCATACCGTCTGTCATTACGACGACGAATGGTTCGGTCCCTTTGGCACGCAACCTTTTCGAAAGCTCTGCCACTTTCCGCAGACCCAGGTGTAAGGGCGTCTTACCCCCCCTCTTGATTTGACCTAGTCGAGAGTTCGCTACTTCGATGCTTCGAGTCGGCATTAAAATTGTCTCAGCAATCGCCCCCTGGAAGGTTATCATCGCCACGCTATGCCGCTTTAGGTAGGCGTCACCGAGCAACTTTTCTATCGTTAGCTTCGCTGCTTCGACACGCTTTATTGAACCCATCGATCCAGAAGTGTCCACCAGGAAGACAACGCACCTCTCTTCAAGTAAAAGCAACCTTTTGAAAACCAGGTCGGAGCTGGCAAAGTTGATATCGGTCCCAGCAACTAGCTGGCCGTCATCCGCCAAACGTCGCAAACTGTTTGCAACGGTTTCCCGTACCGCCAGAGGAGATCCGCCTTTTCTCTCAGCGTCGACCCGAGGGGCGAATTGAGTTGGCCTGTTCCTGGATCCGGCTACCATTACGCGACCGGGCGGTGGAAATGTTTCTGGGAGTGTGCTTTGGGAATCCCCATTGGCTAGACCAGGCTCCCCTTTTGGAGGATTGCTCATGTCACTGGTATTACCGATTTCTTGTCGGTCAGCTTCAGAGCCGGATCTGCCTCTTTGTCCCGAGGAGTCTGAACTTAGAGAGTCGTCCATAGCATTGGCATCCTCTACGCCGTGGGGG
>JAKBHQ010000158.1 GCA_021836665.1 Thermoplasmata archaeon | reverse complement strand
CTGGCATTACTTACCCTCCGAAGATGCCACCGTTACAGGTCCACTTCCGCTCTCACAGGCGACTCGTATTCTCCAGGCGTGTCTTGTGGAGCCTTCGGGTGCAGCGGCTCGCAACTTGTTGGTCCGTTACTTCGATTCTCTCACCACAACTGCCATGCCTGGTGTAAGTAACACAGGTCTCTTCGCCTCTCACTTCTTACGGTCCTCAGCTCCTGAACGAGGAGACTGGGGTGCAATGGCCGAACGAGCAGAGCCGCTTCTTGAACTACGAGGCGAATCTCTTATCAAGGCACTGGGCTTTCAGACGTTCTGGGAGGGCAGTTCAGTTGTGCTGCTCAAGAACAAGGCTGATGCCACTCGCGCAGTGGCAGTGTTGTTGGAAGATCAGGAGTCGTTCTCCGCTAAGTCCGAACGGTTCTTGCAGTCTCCGGTGTCTCACGGGCTTTCTATTGCGCAAGCAAAGGAAGTCCCGTGGCTCATTGCCCTCAAAGGATCCCAAATACGGCTGTACTCAGCAAAGCCCAATGAAGGTGTAGGACGCAAAGGGCAATCGGAGACGTTCTTTGAGGTCGATCTTGCTGTCGTCGACGATCAATACAAGCCGCTTGTTCCCCTTGTTTTCTCTGCCGATGCACTCGGACCCAAGGGCTCAACGGAAGAGTTCCTACGCGATAGCTCACGTTTTGCTGCATCACTTGGAAAACGTCTCCGCACAAGGGTCTACGAAGAGGTCATACCAACCCTCTCGGTTGCGGTTGCCAAGGAGATGACACGGCTCGGAATCGCTCTTGATCAGGCTGGACTTGATGTTGCCTACGGGGCGACGCTGCGTATCTTGTTTCGGATCTTGTTCCAAGCCTACGGAGAGGACCGGGCACTGCTTCCGTATGGGAGAAATACTACCTATGACTGCCATGCGCTCAAGTCCATTGCCAAGGAGCTTGCGGAGCAGAGTCCAACAGCACAACAAGCAGTTGCACAATCGGGGTCGTCCTCGGACTCGTACTACAAAGACCTGCTCACTGTCTGGGGGGTCATTGACAAAGGCGATCACGCCTGGGGAGTCCCGGCGTATAACGGAGGGCTCTTCTCCGACAGTGACCAAGAGGGGACTCTGCTTTCACGTATCACTCTCTCTAATGACATCTTAGTGCCTGCGCTTCACTCCCTCTTGGTCGATGTCACTGACGACAATGACACTGGTCCTGTGGACTTTCGGTCGCTCAGCGTCCGTGAATTCGGAACCATTTACGAAGGACTCCTAGAGAGCTCACTTTCCTTGGCGGAGTCCGATCTTGTCGTCGACAAGGACGGAGCGTGGATTCCCGCGAAGAAAGGCGTCACGCCTCTTGCTCGAGCTGGTCAGCCGTATTTCCATAATGCCTCGGGAATGAGAAAGTCGACGGGGTCATACTTCACTCCTTCTTTCGTTGTCGATCACCTACTGGAACACTCCCTCGTCCCAGCTCTTGATCAACACTTAGAGGAGATAGAACAGCTTCTCAGTAACGGTGATCAGCCGAAGGCTGCTCGGAAGTTCTTCGACTTTCGAGTTGCGGACCTTGCGATGGGATCGGGGCACTTCTTAGTCTCTGCCATTGATCAAATGGAAACAAAGATGGTGGCCTTCTTGAACGCGTATCCACTACCAGAAATTGAAGATGAGCTTAAGAACTTAGAGCGAGCTGCACACGATGCACTTGGAGAGCTCTCCCAAGATATTGAGATCGCGCGATCATCGCTCCTCCGACGTCAAATTGCACGCCGCTGCATCTATGGCCTTGACATCAACAAGATTGCGGTGGAGCTCGCTCGAGTCGCCATCTGGATCCACACCTTCGTGCCTGGACTTGCAATGAGCTCCCTTGACCATGGACTTGTCTGGGGGAACTCTCTTACTGGCATTGGTGATATCGATGAGGCACTCAAAGAGCTTGATCCTCCCATCAAAGGACAGATTGCTGGTGCTGTCAGTATTTTCCGGCGAGACATTGAAGAACAACTCGAGGTAGCTGCAGACCTACTCTCCCAAGTAGCCGCAGCATCAGAAGCAACGGCCTCCGACATCCAAGAGGCGCAAACAATCACGCTTCAAGCCCAAGCCCAGGCAGCTCCCACCAAAGCGCGCTTTGACTTGGCCATTGCGATACGGCTCGGCATCGTTGATGCCTCTGTTGTCGGACGACAAGACGCTGTCGCGCAGATTGCCAAGAGTCCAGCAGTTGTAGAACTCATCGAAAAGCTCCGCCCCGCTCATATGCCCTACCTCTTCCCCGAGGTGTTTTTGCGAGAACGGGCCGGGTTTGACGTGTTGATCGGGAACCCTCCGTGGGAGAAGGTCAAGATAGAAGAACAGGTCTGGTGGGGCCTTCGGTCTCCAGGGCTCCGGTCACTTCCTCAGATTGACAAGAATCGCAAAATCAAAGAGATGAAAGAAGAACGCCCCGAGCTGCTGTTGGAGTACCACGCCGACATCCAAACTGCGGACTTTCTTCGCTCCGTCATCTCCAAGGTTCCCTATCGCTGTATTGGCTCTGGAGATATCGACCTCTACCAAGCCTTTGCGTGGCGGAACTATCGACTGATGGCAGAGCGTGGCTACATTGGACTCGTCCTGCCCCGAGGAGCCTTAGCTGGTTCTGGCACAAAACTCTGGCGGGCAGAGATACTCGAGCATGCACGATTCTCGTCGGTGTCGCTACTCACGAATGCAAGACAGTGGGTCTTCGAAGAAGTTGACCCCCGATACAACGTCGGCTTGGTCTGCATTCAGAAATCCCCCGACCATCTCGTTGCCTTCAACGGGCCCTTTCACTCCGAGGATGCGTTTGCAAAGGGTGCCGACTTGCTCTTTGAGGTATCAGCATCGGAGTTTCAGTCCTGGTCCTCAACCGCAGCCTTTCCTCGGTTACCCGACAAGAAAGCTGTGGAGGTCTTCCTCGCACTTAGGGCGCACCCGCGCTTTGACTCTAAAGAGGGATTCGAGTTTCGGCCTATTAGGGAGCTGGACGCCTCGATTGACAAGCGCTTCTACGACTTCGACCTCAATGCTCCCATTGGTGACATCAGAGTGCTGACCGGTGGCTCCTTCAACCTCTGGAACCCCGACTTCGGCCCGCCATACGCCTATGCCCACTCAGCGGAGATCCTCCCGTTTCTCGAAGGCAAGTTAGCGAACCAACGGAACAACCGCCGATCTGCATTCTATGGACTGAGCGAGGAGCAGCTCACGCCTCGCCCCTGGGAGCGAGCGAGAATTGCGTTTCGGGATGTCACGAATTCGACTAACACCCGTACGATGATCGCGTGCCTCTTGCCGCCCAGAATGATGATCGTAAATAAATCTCCCTATCTCCTTCTCAGCAAGGGATCAAGCCCCGACGAGGCATATTTGATGGGAGTTCTGTCCTCGATTCCATTCGATTGGTATGCTCGGCGCTTCATCGAGCTCCAGTTGAGTTTCGAGCTGCTCAACCCTATGCCCATCCCCCGCCCAACACCTGATAGCCCCTACAGACAACGAGTCATCACGATCGCTGGACGCTTAGCCGCCGTTGATGATCGTTTTGCCACCTGGGCAAAGGAAGTCGGTGTTGGGGTGGGCTCCGTCACCACTCAAGTGGAGAGGGACGATCTCATTGCAGAGCTTGATGCAGTCGTTGCCCACCTCTATGGTCTCACCGAGGCCCAACTCATTCATATCTTTGAGACCTTCCATATTGGTTGGGATTACAAAGTACGCCTTGATGCAGTAGTAACTCATTACGAGAGCTGGAGCGTGTAGTAGTGGGTCAAGATCTGAATCAAGCTAATCCCGAACGATTCCCTCCCGTCTTTGCAACGAATGATCCATGTGTCCCTGAAACAGTTGCCGATAAGGTCCGCCTCTTGATCGGTGGGTCACTCGATGCACTTAATAACCCGCCGACTATGGCTATCGCCTCTGCGTATATCAACGTTGGCGGCTTTTCCCTCGTTGCTGAACAGCTCTCCAGAGTCAAAAAGGTTCGTTTACTACTTGGCGCTGAACCCGAAGCCGGCTTGACGCAGCTCGATCGTCACCAAAACGCCGATGACCCCGACTGGCTCTCCAGAGTCTTGGCGGAACACGAGGAGTGGCTCAAGGTTGAGCGGGACTTAACAGCGTTCTCACGAGCAAACGACTCAGCCAGTCGCCGCATGGTTGCCTGGCTGGAGGCGACCGACGACATAGGTGACCGACAGGTCGAGGTCCGGAGATACATCGATGGCTTTCTACACGGTAAGGCCTTTATAGTTGAACACCCCACCCACTCAGCAGTACTAGCTGGATCGTCTAACTTCACCTACGCTGGTCTTTCCCTCAATCGGGAGCTCAACCTCGGGTATCCAAACACTGGTGAGACCTATCTTGTCCAGAAGTGGTTTGACGGGCTTTGGGATCAGTCGCAACCATATGATCTAGCTTCCCTTTACCAAGAGCGATGGGAACCTCACGCCCCCTACCTCATCTTCCTTCGGATGCTATACGAGCTCTATGGCGATCAAGATCAGGACAATAGGTACGACGCTGGACTATCGCTGACAAAATTCCAACGCGATGGAGTTGCTCGTATGTTACGACTACTCGACAGACACGGCGGCGTCCTTGTCGCCGACGAAGTCGGACTTGGGAAAACCTTCCTGGCCGGTGAAGTGATACGCCGGGCTGTTGAAGTGGATCGGCAGCGAGCGTTGGTGGTTTGTTCCGCCGCAATCAAGCAGTCAGTCTGGGATCCATTCTTGGATCGCTTCGGCTTCTCGAGACGTGTGAAGGCCTACTCCTACGACGAACTCCGTCTCAGGTACGAGAGGGGCGACACAGGTGCATTCAGGCGAGAGCTCGATGATTATGCACTCGTCGTGATTGACGAAGCTCATAATCTTAGAAACCCATCGACGCTTCGTGCAGAGGCAGTCAATTCGCTCCTCGGTGGTAAATTCCCTAAGAAAGTTGTCCTCCTCACTGCCACACCAGTCAACAACTCACTTTTTGATCTCTACACCCTTATCTCGTACTTCATCAAGAATGATGGTGAGTTTGCGAGCTTGGGCATTCCAAGCATCAGGGAGTACATCAAATCTGCCCAGGAACTCGACCCAGAGAGCCTCTCACCTCACCACCTCTTTGATCTCATGGACCAGGTTGCAGTAAGGCGAACTCGACGTTTTGTCAAGAAGAACTATCGCCTCGACACTGTCACGTTGGACTCAGGAAGAGAAGAGATCATCAAGTTTCCGACCCCAAAGGTAAACAGGATCAATTACGAACTTGACCATGGTGGACTCGAGCTCCTGGACCGAACGCTCGCCGCAATATCTGTTGCAGATGACCAGCCCCTTGTGGTCCCATTTAGCCAGCGACATGCAACCGCAGAGAGACTACTCCTCGCTCGCTACACGCCGAGTGCGTATCTGCGATCTGGAACGCTTGAGACCTACCAGATAAGGAACTCGGGACTATTGCGATCTGCACTGCTTAAGCGACTCGAGAGCAGTCCTCATGCCTTGATGCGAACGTTCACAACCATGATTGACTCACACCGAGCTTTCATTACCGCTTTGGACAAAGGCCTCGTCTTGGCCGGCGATGCCCTCTCAGAATGGACCTCATCAGATGCAGAAGATTTGGACGCTTACATCGCCGATCTCGACGAGAAGACACTATCGCAGGTGCAATATGCCAGAGACTTCCACCAGGTAGAACTCAAACAAGACGTCGAAGATGACCTCGGACTACTTGAGGAACTGCAGGCCTTTGCAGAGACTGTCGCCAACTCCTCAGATAGTAAAGCACAGCGGTTAGTCGACGACCTCCGGGAAATCGCGAGAGCGGCAATGAAAATTGACACCTCCGGTCTTTCTGAGAGCTCGAGACGCAAGACCGTCATATTCTCGAGCTACGCAGATACGATACGTGATCTTCATGAGCAGGTGAGAATCGCTATCAGCAATGCATCCACAGACGATCCGCTCGCAGCGTATCGAGGACGCATTGCACCGGCGATATTCGGATCGAGGGGTAGTACCGATCAGAAACAGCGAGCAATAGATATCGCCCGCTTCGCACCAGAGACAGCCGGGGCACTCACGTCAACAAGCGCGACAACCTTGGAAGACCAATTCGACCTTCTACTTACGACGGATGTTCTCTCGGAGGGAGTAAACCTCCAACAAGCTGGTCATATGGTCAACTACGACCTACCGTGGAATCCAATGCGACTGGTACAACGAAGCGGTCGGATCGACAGAATTGGATCGAGGCACGACTACATCGAGATTGATTGCTTCTTTCCAGCTGACCGCCTTGATATGATGCTGGGACTCGAAGGGACACTTATGCGAAAGCTCGCATATGCAGATGCGGCCGTTGGGACTGGTCAAGTGCTACCCGGACAGAGATCCAAGACCGAAGTCGTTCTCGCCGACACAAAGCAGCAGATCAGGGATCTTGCGAACGAGCGGCCAGACCTCTTTGAATCCAACGGAGACATTGGAGCTATTTCTGGTGAGGAGTACAGAAGGCGACTCTCAAAGGACTTCGACGATGCGAGCTTCAAGAAGAAGGTTGTGGCACTGCCCTATGGCTCTGGGAGTGGTTTTATTTCACCGTCCGCCACGTCGAACGGCTACGTCTTTTGCATCAAGATAGCAAACCATAAACAACCCTGGTTTCGCTATGTACCCGTTGATGATCAGTGGAATCCACTCCTAGATACAGACCCAGACGGTAACGCTCGATTTCTCATTGACGATGACACGCTCACGTCACTCTCCAACGCAGATCCTGGTGATGAACCTATCGACCGTCACCTCCCCCACGATGTGTATGACCATGCCTTCGAGGCCTGGGAAATTGTTGCAGCTGACGCCTATGAGTCATGGGAACGACTTACTAACCCGAACAACCTTCTGCCAGTAATAGAAAAGCCGTTCAGAGACGCCGTTGAACTCGTCCTCACTTATGGTGGCTACTTGGGCATCGACGAACAAGGATCTCTTGCAGCACGCCTAAACGGCAGGTGGGGAGGAGACGTCAAGCGAGCAGTGCGAGTCCTCTTGAGTAGCGATCAGCACTCCAGGCGTGACAAGGTCGACCAGTTAAAGGTCCTTGCTGATGAATACGGCCTCTCTATTCCAAAGCCAGTCGAACCGCTGACGCCAGTGTCGAGGGGGGAGGTACGACTTGTTGCCTGGATGGCAGTCGGCCGACGTCTGCTAAAGACATCAGATGTCGGCCACTAGCGGAAGAGGATCATCCCCGTCGATTAGTCCTATCAGCGTCCGTCTGTTCAACGTCTCGTTGAAGTTTCTCTCGTTTTTTCGGATCATTGATAGCGGTCTTCACGCGCTGAGGTGTGGCTGTTGTTCGCAGCAGTGGATTCTCCTCAGCACTCCTAGTAGCAACACCAATAGTGTCTCGGATAGAGCTGAGCTTGCCTAACGTCTCAAGCGCTGCCTCAGTGTTAACGGCCATTGTGCTACGGATTATTGAAACTCCCTAGTCTCGATCACTGAAATTCCCTAGCTCGATTTTCCCTTTGGAGTGGATTGAATAGCGAAATCCACCATATGAAAAGTGAACTCCTTCGATAATTGTGATATCGCATTCACAACAAGAAGGAGTCCGCCTCCATGATGTCACAAGGAGAAGATGTGGAAGCACATGTATTGAAGGAAAGGGGATGGTCTACTATGGCCATCGCCCGACACCTCGGACGGGATCCCAAGACGATTCGCGGATACTTATCCGGTGAACGGGTGCCTGGATCGCGCCGACGCTCAGCACCGGATCCCATCGAGCGTTACAGGCAATACCTCGCAGCCCGTTTCACCGACAACCCCCACATCTGGGCGAGCGCCCTCTATGACGAGGTCAAGGCCCTCGGCTATGAGGAAAGTTACGTAAGCTTCGCTCGACAGATTCGCCTGGCGGCACTCAGACCGCACTGTGAGGCCTGTACCTCGGTGAAAGGACGCGAATACATCGATATCCCCCATGCTCCAGGGGATGAAACTCAATGGGACTGGTTTCATCGTCGTGCACCTTGGGGTGGAATGGCCAATGTGCTGCTGGGGAGCCTGTCATGCTCAGGGAGGATGCGCGGCGTATTGGCCGAACGCCTTGACCAGCCTCACCTCATCGAAGCGATGGACGGGGTGCTGCGCCGTCACGGGGGAACTACCAGGAGCTGGCGCACCGATCGCCTCGCCACTGTCATCGTGCCGGGTACCAGAGATATCCAGCCAAGCTTCGCCCCGGTGGCCAAGTACTACGGGGCAGTCGTAGAGCCGTGTCCGCCGAGGCGGGGGAACCGCAAGGGAGTGGTGGAAGCAGCGGTTCGTTACGCCTGTGGACGGTGGTGGCGCACTATGGGTGCAACCAGCCTCGTCGAAGCCCAGCTCAGCCTGGATCGTTTCTGTGTTACCATCTCAGATGCACGGCTGCGCGCCCCAGGGAAGATCCTAGATTCAACGGGCGACCCAGGCTCTTCGAGGTGGCCAAGCGTCGGAGAGCTTGCCATGGCCGAGCCGCTCATGTCTCTGCCCGACGCTCCGTATCCAGCTACCATCGAGACAGTCGCTGTGGTTGGCGACAACGCCACCGTGGCCTTTCGGGGCAACCGCTACTCTGTGCCCCCGGGACTCTCGGGAACTCCCATGACCATGCGACAGCGCCTCGGTAGCCAAAACTTGGAGGTCTTTACCCCCTCGGGAATCCTCCTTGTCACCCACTGTCTCGTTGCAGCCGGCAAAGGGACGATCGTACGCACCCCCGAACACCACGACGCCCTGGAAAAGGCGGTGCTGTCGCAATTCACCATGGCCTCTCCGTGCGAACGCAAAGGAAACTTCCCACCCGGAGAGAAGGCTCGGGCTGCAGCTCTGCGTCTACTGGCCGATCTGGGGCCGGATGTGAAAGTCGACCTCGATGCATACGCCGAATTGGCACAAAGCACAGTATCGGGACTCGGTGATGGTGTTCAATGGGAGGCCACCCAATGAGCGAAGCTTCCACCTATCAGCTCCTGCGTGGACATCTTGCCAATCTGCGCCTCACCGCCGCCGCTGAAGCCCTGCCCGCTGCGCTGGAGCGGGCGAAAACCGACAAGCTCTCCCATGTCGCCTTATTGGAGTCGCTCATGGCTACCGAGGTCGAAGCCGCTCAGGCCCGGCGGCTCTTTAGCCTCTCACGTTTCGCCTGCCTGCCATCGCCTTGGCATATAGCGGACTTTGACTTCGAGGCACAGCCCTCGGTGGATGCCAAGCTGGTACAAGAGCTCACAACATTGCGGTTCCTAGAAGACGCCACCAACGTTTTAATGATTGGTCCTCCCGGGGTAGGCAAAACCATGCTCGCAGTAGGGCTTGGCTGGGCAGCCGTCGAGGCCGGATACCGGGTTCACTACACCACAGCAGCCGATTTGGCAGCGAGATGCCGCAAGGCGGCGCTAGAAGGACGGTGGTCCTCAGTGATGCAGTTCTACGCTGGTCCCCGACTTTTGATCATCGATGAAGTAGGATACCTCCCGATGGCTGGGGAGGCCGCAGCGGCATTATTCCAGGTTGTAACCCGGAGATACCTCAAAGGTAGTATCTGCCTCACCACTAATTTGGGCATCGCCAGCTGGGGAAAGGTCTTCAACGATGATCCTATGATCGCGGCTGCGATGCTCGATCGCCTGCTACATCGCAGCGTGGTATTCAACATCGAAGGTGAGAGCTACCGGATGCGCGCTCACCGGGCCCGAGCAGAGGCGACTCGAAGGGCGGTTGGTGGCTCATGACAAGCGTCCGATTCCCCGCCTCACGATAGCTTGTCCGGGGTGCAGAAGGGGCTTTGTCCCTCTCGGTCGGCGGCTCTGGTGCTTGTCGTTCTGCGGGATGCCGCCGTCGAAGGGCGGTGGTATCCCCAATGGCGATTCCCGTGCTCATTTCCCGTCGGAATCACAGCGTCTATGCTTGTGACGCCTGTGACACCCGCAAGCCTTGGGCAACAGCGCTGCGAGGACTGCGGGGTCTTCATGCGCCGTATTGGCTTTGGCGGGCTCTGTCCTTGCTGTGACGAGCCATTAGCAGCTATAGAGCTGGTCCCGGAGGTGAGCGAATGCCGGGACCTCGGCACTGCTCGGGCCGTATTATAGGTAATTCTTGTTCAGGGAAACCCCTGAAGCGGTTGCCGTGCTGACGCGTGGATCCCAGGGCTGATGGATATGTGGACAATCCCGCCTGAGCCCAGAGCGAGATCACCAGTTCCACCCCTCGCACTTCAAGAGTGGGCGGAACCGAGCGGTCCCTGGGGAAAAACCGGGGAAAGGTTTTTGGAACCGCTAAGGCGGCTGTAGCTGCCTATGCGGCTGGGGTTCCCTTGCCTTTACCCCAGGGACTGCCCTTTGACCAAAGAACCACCGCTTCTGCTACCACCCATGAACAATTATTTCTTCTTCGGAGGCACCACGGCCAGGCAAATGCTCCAAGGAGGTGGCGGGTCTGGCATCGTAAACCACCACGGAAAGCGAGGCGGCGAATCCCTCCCCATCCCCTCGCTCCATCTATACCTCTAATCGAATTCCGCTAGGGGATGGGGAGGGATTGCTAGTCTGGACAAAACAAACCCGAGGAACACTCACATATTAGGTTGATCAACTTTCGGGGACCCCTCATTTGGACTGCGAGCCAAGTCCCCTTGCGCCCTCAAAGGCTGCTTGGAAATCTCCTAGAGAAACTTTTCGTGGACCAGGTTGACTCAACGAATCAGTTAGGTTACGCTCTTTTTAATCCACTCCAGAAGTTGGTGACCCTAGGGAATTTGGGTGATCGAGTCTGGGGAGTTTACTTTGATCCTCAGCATTCAAGCACAAGCGATAAAAAGGCGATCGGATGCTTGGAACTATCTCTTTCAAATCGCCGAAGGTGACCCCAAATTGTTGACTTACCGGGAGTTTAGGACAAGACCAAGAGTCGGTTGCGCAAGGGTCGTTTGAATCGGTAGATTCAAACACGGTACAGAATGAGCGGGAGGGGAGGTTTTCCCTCGCCAGTCGACAAGTTTTAGAAGATATCTAAAGTTGGCAATTAGGGAGCGTCGACTATTATCGCACTGTGGCTACAACTGTCGATCACGTCTC
>JAKBHQ010000093.1 GCA_021836665.1 Thermoplasmata archaeon | reverse complement strand
AATGCGGCAACAGATGCAGCCTTCATACGGACAACCGTGCTCCGGTGGCCATGCCGTAAAGCTAGGGAGCCAGGCGCTTGAACGTTGGGTGACTGCGCAGGTAGGTGCCTTTAAATTCTTCAATGGATGCCTGACTATCGTCTGCAATTCTCACTCTGGCGTCAGCAGTGCGCATCGGTACGACCCTGGTGGACTCTGCTCTTATTTTTGGAAGCGCCAACTTTCAGGAGTTTGCCTGCTACCACGGGAGCACGATGATTCACGCTCGGCCATACAAGTCTCGGCATGGATGGGCCAAGTTAGGAGCTGTTTGACGGCTTGTGTCTCATTTTTGACACCTTTGTTTGCCAATTGCAACTGGTGTGATCGGACAGTTGGCCCAAAGCATTGCTGAGCGTGGGGAAATTTTTGATTTTGTGGCGGCGAGACCACAAAATGTCGTGAAAATTGTGGCATGGTGGGTTAAAAGGGGTTACTGTGGATGAAAGTGGAGATCAAGAGCCCTTAGGAGTCCAGCTGGAAATGGACGGATTGGGCTTTACGACAAGTTTGGTGGCGGATCTTAAAGGGGCGAGTGGGCAAAGTTGTGGTCTAGGCAGGAATTCGAAGCGAGGTTTTTTGGTGCTTTCGAGCACAGCCTCGACGTGAAGGGGAGAATCACCCTTCCGGCGAAATTCCGTGCGTATTTTGAAGACCGCTGTTTCGTGGCTCAATCTCAATTCGGAGATCCCTGCTTGGCGGTGTGGCTTCCAGAGGACTTTTTTGGATTCGCATCAAATATTAACAATGACCAGTGGGCGGATGACGAGACTAGGCGTTTCGTGCGCTCGTGGGCCAGAGAAGCATTTGAGTGTGAGATTGACAAGCTGGGTCGCGTTGCAATACCTGCAAATCTGAGGCGATACGCGTCGCTGAACAAGGAAGTTTCCGTGCATGGTGCCGTTGGGACGGTAGAGCTTTGGGATCCCGAGGTCTGGTCGCATTATAAGACAGGGGGGCGTTAATGGAAATACCAGAAGACGAACACCTAGATGTGACCAAGGAGCCGGTGGGTCTTTCATTCACCCATTCGCCAGTGATGGTCGAAGAGGTGCTTAGCTACATTTCTAGCGCACCTCTAGGACTGGTAGTCGATGTCACGGTTGGACTTGGTGGACATTCGTCGGCGATATTGGAGTCGATTGAAGGATCTCAGATACTTGGCATGGATCGTGACTTAAGAGCCCTCGAAATTGCCGAAGGACGACTTGCACGATTTGCTGGACGATATCGGCTGGCGTTGTCTAGGTTTTCTGGCCTTAGTGCTGAGATTGCCAAGCTTGAAGGAGAAGGTTTTTCAGCTGCGGAGGCGGGAGTGTCGGCAGTATTTGCCGATCTAGGTGTCTCCTCCATGCAGTTCGACGATCCCACAAGGGGATTTTCGATACGGGCAGATGGACCATTGGATATGAGAATGGGGCCCTCGGGATCAAGCCTTACCGCAAGTGAGATTGTAAACGGCGCTTCCTTCGATGAACTGGTAGAGCTGTTCTACTCTCAAGATGAGCCGCATGCCAAGCGGATTTCCGAGGCGATTGTCAGAAATAGACCTATTGACACGACCGCCCAGCTCGCAGGATTAGTGGAAAAGGCCGTTCCATTTCATTTTCGAAAGGGCCATATCCACCCTGCGACGAGGATCTTTCAAGCACTTCGAATAGTTGTGAATGACGAGGAAAAAGAACTCGATTCGCTACTTTCGCAGGCCCTGGACCTAGTCATGCCGGGTGGCGTAATTGTCGTCCTCTCCTATCACTCAGGAGAGGACAGGGTTGTTAAAGACCGTTTTTTGGAAGCATCTACAGGTGGGTGCCGCTGTCCAAAGGTGCTCGGCTGCGTCTGCGGGGCGATATCTAGGGGCGTGGTGCTGACAAGAGGGGCAAAGCTTCCAAAAAAGAGTGAGGCGGAGACGAATATTCGATCGAGGAGCGCTCGACTGAGGGCTTTTCAGATCACCGGAGGTGAATAGTGGCATACGCTCCTTGGAACGCCCTTAGAGAGGCTAGTTACGATCCGGAGTATGAAAGGGCTTACCCCTTTGTTCCGCCTAGAGAGGCTGCAAAAAAACCTGATCTTAAAGTTCTTGTTACATCCAAGCACTCGATCTCGATTCCTAGGCGTATTTTGCCCGCTCTTTTTTTGGTGCTCATAGGTGGTGGACTCTTAGCCACTGTGTGGGCTCGTTCGCAGATGGCGACATATCAGATGCAATTGATCGCTACGGAACAGGCGACAGCGACCGCCCAGAGCACTCACGAACAGCTACTCCTTGAGTCTTCGAGTCTTGAGTCTCCGAGCCGAATTGTTAGCTACGCTTCATCAAAGCTCAACATGGTCTTCCCCAATACTGTCAAGGTGCAGGCCAGTTCTAATGTGGCTCCTGCAACGAAGGTATTAATCCTTCCTGCTCCGGTCGCCGAAACCCAGCTTCCGTTGCCAATGGGATCGGATACAACTCAACTGCCTCCTAGCGCTAGTCCTAGCCATGGCTGAGGGGCGAGGGTATTCAAGGGGTAAACGGCACTGGACTTTACCAAAAGCAAGATTGAATGGTTTTGTAGCTGTCTTTATTCTGATATCGGCACTATTGACCGCGAGGCTCTATGAGATCGTTCTAAGTCCGTCGGTGCACTACTCCAACATGGCTCAATCCGAAAGCTATGCTTCATTCGCCATCCCGGCAGCAAGGGGAACCATTACCGATTCCAGTGGAGATCCTTTGGCCTTGAGTGTTCCCAGAAAAAGCGTGGTTGCAGACCCACTCTTAGTAACCGACCCGGTGGCTGAGGCCAGCCTGCTAGCTGCGGATCTTGGAATTTCTGACCTCTCGATACGGACCTCGCTGCTTCAACCGACGCAGTTCGCCTACTTAGCGAGATTGATACCAAACAGCGAGGCTTCGCTAGTTCAAAGCCAGATCAATTCGGGGAAGCTGAATGGGGTGTCGTTAATTTCCGAAATGAAACGGGTATATCCCGCTGGTCCACTTCTTTCACCAGTCATTGGGCAGACGAACTCCTTCGGTTTGGGAATTTCTGGCCTTGAATACCAATACAACTCAATCTTGGCGGGGAAGTCCGGATCTGAAGCGATGAAAGTTTCGGTCGCCGGACTCCCGCTACCGGATGGGGTTACTCAATACAAAGCCCCGAGGGCCGGAGACAGCATACAGTTGACTATCGACTCGAGCCTACAATACGTGGCAGAGCATGCACTTGCTGCGCAGATCCAGGCTACTAAGGCGATATCGGGAACCGCAGTAGTGATGAATGTGAAGACGGGCGACATTTTGGCTATGGCGAACATAGCGGCGCCATCGCCTAAGGGTCAGAGCACCCAGGCGAACGTCGCAATTCCAGTCGGCTCAACGAGGGCACTACCTGAGGAAGCACCATCCAACCTGGCGGTTACGACCGTTTATGAACCAGGGTCTGTAGCGAAGTTGGCAACCTTTACCGCTGCGCTCGAGAAAAAGGTAATCACGCCATCGTCGGTTTTGACGGTCCCGGATCATATGTTGATCGACGGATCACTCTTTCATGACGCCGAGGTCCATCCGACGGAGCAGCTTACGCCGGGACAGATTCTTGGGCAGAGTTCCAATATCGGCACCATAGAAATAGCGAAAATGCTCGGGAAGCGGATCATTACGGCTTCGATGCAACGATTTGGCTGGGGTTTGCCGACAGGACTTAACTTTCCCGGTGAGTCGCAGGGGTTTCTTGACCCGCTAAGCAGGTGGTCGGGTACGGCTATCGGCTCGGTGCCGATCGGGCAGGATGAGGCCCTCACCCCGCTCCAGATTCTGGACGCTTACAACTCGGTTGCCAACGGAGGGGTCATGACTTCGCCCAAGTTGGTGAAGGCCATTACTACCCCTTCTGGGCGGACTATCAAGCCCGGCTATCCCCAGTCAAAGAGGATCGTTTCTGCGCCTATCGCTAAGACCATGAGAAGTCTTCTTGAGAATGCTGTGAGCGCGATGGGTACGGCGCCAGCCGCTGCGATCCCGGGTTATAAGGTTGCTGGAAAAACCGGCACTTCCCAGAAGCCCTACCCGAATAAACGTGGATATCAACCGGGAGCTTTTTGGGCCACTTTCGTAGGTTTTGCCCCGGCTTCGCACCCAGTTCTTTCGGCAATAGTGATGCTCGACCAGCCGACACAGATATATGGTGGAGAGGTAGCGGCCCCAGTGTTTTCGCAGATAATGTCCTACGCCTTAGCCAAGTACCATGTGACTCCTAGTGGAGAGGTATTGTCGCCGACGCAGGTAGCGGCCCAAAGTGTTGCAAAGACGCTAAAGGCTACATTGAAAGTGACTTCGAACGTGGTGACTCAGCCGTCTAAGTCACCGATGCCACAGACTTTTGTTTTGAGCTCCTCTAGGGGTGCCAAGTCGCCCGGGAATACCTCGCCAAGCTCATCCCCAACTACGATCTCTATGACTAGGGCAACTCGGCTCAAGGCTCGGATCGGTAGGTGAAGCTTGATCAGCTGCACCCATCCTGTAATGAGCCCAATTCGAGCAGCCGGATGTCGGCGGAATAGCTTAAGGGCCAATTGCAATCGTTGGGGTAGGCATTTGAGGTTAACTGAACTCATAACGGCGCTTGAGGAATACGTCTTGGTAGACCCGAACGGTTCGATCGAAAATACCGAGGTCGATTCCTTGGTGATGGACCACCGGGAGACTGATCAGCAGAGCGCATTTTTTGCATTGGCGGGTAGCCATTTTGATGGCCACGACTACGTCAAAGACGCCTACGATCGAGGCGCTCCGGTAGCGTTCGTCCAACATCATGTCGAGTCCGAGATTCCGCAGGTGATTCTTTCAAGTGGTAATCCTCGGGCCCAGCTTGCATTGCTTTCTGCGACCCTTTGGAGGAAGCCATCGGAGGAGTTGACGGTGCTCGGAGTTACCGGGACCAACGGAAAGACGACGAGCGTCCATATGCTGAGCTCCATTTTGCGGTCACTTGGGGTCAAAACTGACGCCCTTGGGACGCTATGGGGAAGACTGACAACCCCGGAGGCACCAGAACTGCAGCGCAAGCTAAGGGAGTTCAAAGACGCCGGGGCCGATGCCGTAGCGATGGAAGTCTCTTCGCACTCGTTGGTAATGCACCGGGTCGACGGGGTCTCCTTTCAAGCGGCGCTTTTCACAAACTTAAGCCAGGACCACTTGGATTTCCACCACGATATGGAGACCTATTTCAGGGCCAAGGCAATGCTCTTTGATCCGGTTAGATCCGAAATGGGAATAGTCAACCAGGACGACCCCTATGGTCAGGTGCTTTTGGACAAGCGGAGTGATTTGATTCCATATTCAATTAGGGATACCAAGAATCTCGAGCTAGATAGGTCTGGGATCAGATTTAGTTGGAGGGGCCACCTCATATCTTCGCCGCTAAATGGGGTACACAACGTCTACAACATCCTGGGAGTTTTGACGACCTTGGTGGCCTTGGAATGTGATGAGTCCGCATTGTCAGAAGCGGTCCCACTTGTAGGTACTCCAAATGGTCGTATGGAGTTGATAGCGAACGATCTGCCGATATCAGTCTTTGTCGATTATGCCCATACGCCAGCGGCATTGGAAGCGGCATTGCTGGCTTGTAGAACTTTGAGTCCCAGGAGAGTCTTGGTGGTGTTTGGGTGCGGTGGTGAGCGCGACAAGCAGAAGAGACCAAAAATGGGTTCCGTCGCTTCAGCCCTAGCCGACGCGACCGTGGTTACTTCGGACAATTCGCGCAACGAAGACCCGGCGGAGATCGCGAGAGAAGTTCTTAGTGGTATTGCCGCCGGCTCCGAGGTGATACTGGAGCTCGATCGGCAGCGCGCAATAGAGCTAGCTATCAACATGGCCGAGGAAGGTGACCTTGTTTTGATCGCAGGCAAAGGACACGAGACAACTCAGAGGAGTCAAGGTAAGGAGGCTCACTTCGATGACCATGAGGTGGCTCGGCAGATTCTAAAATCCAAGTTCGGTTGGTCTCTTAGTTGATAGCTATTCTGATTTCGTCGATTTTTGCCATTATTGTCTCTGGCGCGCTGACTTCGATGTTGGTGGTTCGGCTTTCCAGGCGCGGCATTGGTCAACAAATTAGGGAAGAAGGTCCGAAGAGGCACATCGTTAAAGCTGGTACTCCCACCATGGGCGGTATCGCTATCATCTCGGCGGTACTGCTCGGTTATGTAGTTGCTCATGCCAACCTAGGCGTAAGCTTTACGCGCCAAGGGATCCTCGTAATAGCGGTAATATTTGGAACAGGACTCGTTGGATTCTGGGACGACTATTCAAAGGTCAAGATGAACCGGAATCTCGGACTTTCTAAGTCAAAGAAGATCTCTGGTCAATTTGCAGTCGCCCTAGTCTTCGCTCTACTTGCTAGGTTTTGGGCCGGTCACGGTTCTGAAGTCAGCCTGGTCAGAATGGGAAGTGCTACTCTCCATCTAGGTTCAGTAGGTTGGATCGTCTTTGCGGTGCTAGTTGTGGTCGGCTCGTCAAATGCGGTTAACCTCACCGACGGACTCGACGGACTCGCCACCGGTTCTTCTATCTTCACCTTCGGGGTACTTGGACTCATTGCCTATTGGCAGTTCCGGCATGCGAGTCTTTATGGCATTAAAGACTCGCTTGATTTTGCCGTAATAGCGGCGTCGATGACGGGTGCATTGACGGCATTTCTTTGGTTCAATGCTCCACCCGCAAAGATCTTTATGGGAGACGTTGGGTCTTTGGGTATAGGAGCGGGACTTGGAGCGCTATGTGTGCTAATGAACTTGGATTTCCTCCTGCTTATCCTTGGTGGTCTTTTTGTTATTGAGACGATGTCGGTGATTCTTCAGGTCTTTAGCTTTAGAGTCTTCCACCGAAGAATCTTTAAGATGGCACCAATTCATCATCACTTTGAACTGCTGGGTTGGCCCGAGACTACGGTGATAATTCGCTTCTGGATACTCGCCGGGATCTTCACCGCATTGGGCGTCGGCGTTTTCTACGCTGACTTTGTCTCGTTGGGTACGGTTGTCAAGTGAGGGGCTCGCCACTCGATCTTTCTAAAGTGGTGATCGTTGGCTACGGCGTGTCGGGCCAGGCGGCACACCAGGTGCTCGAGGACCTCGGGTCGGAAGTAATAATCGTCGAAGATTCTGGCGATTCGACCCTAAGGGAGTTGGCGATAAGTCGCTTTGCAGTGGGTGTGTTTCGAAGCGAAGAGATCCCCCAAGTTATAGACGCTGACTGGCCCGGCGTAGTTGTAGTTTCGCCTGGAGTACGACCAAGCCATGTCGCTTTTCGATATTTCAATGCCCCGGTTATCTCAGAGCTAGAACTTGGATGGAGGTTGACCGATCTGAGTGTCGTCGCCATAACGGGGACCAATGGCAAGACAACCGTCACGACCCTCGTCTCCTCGATGCTTAATCAGAGTTCGCTTAACTCAATACCATGCGGAAACTATGGAACCCCACTGGTGTCGCTAGCTGGCGCTCAGGGTTGGGCGGTGGTCGAAGCCAGTTCGTTTCAATTGAGTACCATAAGTGAATTTGCTCCTGATGTGGCGGCGATCGTAAATGTGACCCCCGACCATCTCGATTGGCATGGTGGATTTGAAAATTATCTTCAAGCCAAGCTTCGCATCCTCGAAAACCTTGGCTCCGACTCTTTTGGGATTATCCCTATCGATTTTGCTTGGAGACCTACACCTGAAAGCTTCCATTCCTTTACTTTCGGGAACATAGAGGGCGACTTTTTTGCCTCCGAGACTGAGCTGATTTCGCCTATTGGAGTGATTGCTGCGAAGTCTGACCTGAAGAAAGCCTTGCCGCATGACATCTTGAACTTTTTAGCCGCTTCGGCATGTGCCGTTTCGTCCGGAGCCTCCCTGGATGCCATTGGGTACGCTTGTTGCGAGTTTGGAGGACTAGAGCACAGGATGGAGGTAGTCGCTGAATTTCAAGGAATGAGATTCATCAACGATTCTAAGGCGACCACACCCGCTTCGGTTGTAGCTGGGCTTTCGGGTTTGGGTCGATGCGTGTTGATTGCTGGTGGGCGGAACAAGGGGCTTGATTTTGAGCCACTTCTGAGCCTAGGGGAGAAACTGGCGGGAATTGTTGTCATTGGAGAGTCGGCTGACGATTTGGTGGGACTTTTTGCCGGGGTGCTTGAGTCTTCGAGGATCATTCGGGCTGAATCCATGGCAGAAGCTGTTCGTGCCGGGTATGGGTTGAGCGACAATGAGTGTGATGTGATTTTATCCCCTGGGGCGACGTCCTTTGATTGGTATTCGGGGTATGAGCAAAGGGGTCTTGATTTCAAGGATTGCGTTAGTGGGCTGGTCAATTCACTGAGGGGTGACGCATGGAACTAATGAGGAAGTATTTTGGCAAAAATGCAGACGCTGAAGATCTTTATCGATCATTGTTCTGGCAAATAGCATTTCTCAGCCTATTTGGGGCGATAATGCTCTTTTCTACGACATACACGACGAGCCTGCTTCTGCACTCCTCTCCACTTTCCCTTTTTATCAAGGGGATGATCTGGATCGTACTAGGGTGGGTCGCCTTTAGCGTTGCGTCGAGATTAATACCGTCCCAGATCGGAAACTGGACGGTTCCTATTCTTCTAGTTTCAATCTTGGCACTTATGGTAGTCCTGCTTCCGGGTCTCGGGCGTTCCGTGCTTGGTGCTCGACGCTGGATCCCTATTGGTCCATTTCAGTTCCAACCTTCAGAATTTGTCAAGTTGGCGCTTGCCCTCTTCGTGGCGAAGGTCCTCTCCTCAAAGCGCAGAAGTTTTAATTTCAGAGAATCAACCCTGCCGGTGATGATCATCCTCGCGGTCATTGGCCTTTTGGTCATGGCGGAACCTGACATGGGAACGACAATGGTGGTGGCGTTGATTGCCTTTGGGTCTTTGGCACTCGCAGGCATACCTAAGAAACAGCTGGTCCTGATTGCAGCCCTAGGGTCAGTGCTAGGTGTCTATTTCGCTTTTGGGCAGTCGTATCGTGCTCAGAGATTGATGTCCTTCCTGCATCCTTGGGCGCAAAGGACCGGAGCTAGCTATCAAGAAGTGCAATCTCTGGCGGCTTTTGCATCAGGACATATCTTTGGTACCGGGCTAGGAGCAGGCCAGGCAATTTGGGGATACCTTCCGAATGCGAGCTCAGACTTTATATTTGCCGTTGTTGCCCAGCAACTTGGGTTAATTGGATCATTCGTTCTGGTTCTACAGATGGTACTGCTGGTCGTCACGCTCTTGCGGATCGCATCTCGAGCTGCTGTGAGCTTCGATGGGATCTTTGTTGGCTCGGTGGCATGCTGGATAGGTGGTCAGGCGATATTGAATATTGGAGCCGTGGAAGGAATCCTACCCGTTACGGGGGTTCCGTTGCCTTTGATCTCCTCGGGGGGTTCGTCGACCATAGTTGTGATGTGCGCCCTGGGGCTAGCTCGGGCCACTTTGCGCAACTCGAAGGTTGAATTTGCTGTTTTGAATTCGGACTCGGACGTCGGTAATTACCGGATGTCGAGCCGAAGATCCCGTTCGGTTGGCCCATTCGACCATCTGATAGCTAGGGTCATTTCGTCGCTGAAGGATCGCAAGGCAAAGTCGACTTTTGCTTCGGGGCGTTCCGGTCGAAGTGAGAGATTCGGCAAGGGTGGTCGTGGCTCAGGATCTCTTAGAGTTGAAGGTGGAGATAGATTTAGCGGAAGGAGGAATCGTTTGCGAGAAGTTTCCTACTCTCCGGAGGGTACTCGAACTGGGAGCCGTAGGTGAGCCAAGCTGATGTGGTGATCGCCGCTGGTGGCACCGCTGGACATATGCTGCCTGCTATTGCACTTGCAGACGAGCTGTCAAGTAGGGGTGTCGCTAAGTCAGCGATAGCGTTTGTTGGTTCTGGACGAGGACTTGAGGATTCGATTTTTCGTGGGAGTGGGTACCGGATAATAAAGTTCAAGGGCCGGGGTATCCCAAGGAAGAGTCCATGGGGAATTGTTAGGTCGATCTGGTCCAATCTGATAGCAACGATCGAGATATTGCCTGCCTTGATGGCCCTGAGACCCAAGGTGGTGATCTCCTTTGGGGGCTATTATTCGGTGCTTCCAGCACTACTTGGTCGATTTGAAGGCGCTCAAGTGGTCACCATTGAACAAAATGCCGTGCTCGGAATGGCAAATAGAGTTGTCGCCAACTTTTCTCAGGCACTCTGCGTACCACCTTTTTTTGTGAATGAGAACGGATCCAATAAGCCGGTGGTAATCGGCAATCCCCTGCGCAAGCAGGCCGCGGAGATATCTATGAGCCAGACACCTCCCAGGTTGGAGGTGAGGGCCACTTTGGGATTCGACGCCGAGGACTTTGTAGTTCTATGTTTTGGCGGTTCACTCGGCGCAACTTTTCTGAATGAGTTGATGGTTTCCCTCGTGCCCATGCTTAAAAAGGGCATATCCGTCGTACATATTTCGGGCGAGCGAGACTTCGACAAGTCCCATTTAGCCGCAGAGGGGGCAGATCTTTTTGGACCTGGATATCAACTTAAAGCTTACGACCCCGATCTTTACTGGCTGATCTACGCCGCCGATCTCGTTATCTGCCGCTCCGGCGCCTCGACTATTGCAGAGCTAGCCGCATTCGGAACCCCGGCCATCTTTGTCCCGCTTCCAAATGCGCCAGATGACCATCAGAACGAAAATGCTAAGGCTATAGCACAGAAAGGCGGGGCTCTTGTGATTGACCAGGCAGAGCTAGATCCGGCCAAATTGGCCGAGACGATAAATGAGTTGGCTGATGATCCAAAGACCTTGTCGAAGATGGCAGAGGCAATTTCTGGTTTCGCTGTTTTGGACGCTACTGAGCGAACGGCAGACGTCATCACGCCGTTTCTGGATCTCTCGGAAAGCCGGGGCCAGTGATGGAACTTAATGGCACTGACAGGGTGCATATCATCGGGATCGGTGGAGCTGGGATGAGTGCCCTTGCGACAATACTTCACCAGCGGGGTTACACGGTTACTGGTTCGGACTTAAAGGCTTCGGTAGTTATCGAGAAGCTCGTCGCACTTGGTATCGAGGTCAGCATCGGCCACGACGTCAAAAATATTAGCAGCGCAGACGTAGTTGCATATTCTTCAGCGGTCAGAGAGACTAACTCGGAGTTGAAAGGCGCAAGGGAGTCCGGCAAAAAGGTGATGGATCGGGCGGATCTACTGACGGAGCTTTGCCGAGGTTTGAAGGTCGTCACCATATCGGGAACACACGGCAAAACGACCACGACATCGATGATGAGCCTCGCTCTATTGGGAGCCGGGTTGGATCCGACCTTTGTGGTGGGTG
>JAKBHQ010000421.1 GCA_021836665.1 Thermoplasmata archaeon | reverse complement strand
CGCCTTGGTAAAATCATCCTGTACGCCCACCGCTAACTCCTAACCCACTGCTATCAAGTTAAGCTCCATATCTCAATTAGTCAAGGAAATAATCGGTACTTGAGTAGTCGATTCACTCATCTGGATTAAACAAATGCAAGCTGACTCAATGATGGAGGTGAGGGATCAATCGAGCAACTTGGTCGCATTCCCAAGTTCACTTGGTCTCCGATTTGACCTTGAACATTCACGAATTCGATTTAGGCTGAATGGTGATTCAAAGCACTCTGTTCCAAAAGGACGAACCATGACCGAGAGTTCCAGCGACACATCTAAATTGACCCTCCTCGGGGCGTCCAAGACCGAATACCACTTTGAGGCGCCGAATGCGGACATGCTTGAGGTCTTCGACAATAAGCACCAAGAGGCCCCCTACGTAGTCGGTTTGGACTGTACTGAATTTACGAGTCTCTGCCCGATGACCGGTCAGCCAGACTTTGGACGGATCGAGATAACTTATGTTCCAAATCGGCTTTGTGTAGAATCAAAGAGCCTGAAGCTCTACCTCTTCTCGTACCGCAACCACGGAGCTTTTCACGAAGACTGCGTCAATATTATCGCCGACGATCTGGCATCGAAGATCGCTCCACTTTATCTACGGGTTTTTGGAGACTTCAACGTGCGGGGAGGGATAGCGATTCGACCGATGGCGATACGCTCGGACTTGGCCAAATCCGGAGGGGAAGACTCTATAATCGAGAGGCTCATGTCTGATTATGACAGAATCAGAACACGCTGACCTCATTCAGCAAATCAAACAGATCAAGATACAAGAGCGTTGATTAGGGATCTATAAAATGAAACAGCAGATGATTGGCCCGTCCAACAAACAGTGGATCGCAGAGACCGACGGCAAGACAAAGATTGCGGCAGTGATAGCTTTCCTGCTCTACGTTGGGGTGATAGTCGGGGCGAATTGGATGATCGCCCATGTCGGCAAGGTCATTCCCGGAGCTCATGTACTGCCCGTCGGATTCGGTCTCTATGCCCCGTCAGGGGTATACCTGGCGGCTTTTGCATTCGTCGCTAGAGATATCCTGCAGAGGCTCACTAACATCAAAGTCGGATTAGCGGCCATATTGATTGGCGCTATCGTGTCGGCTTTTGTCTCGACGCCTTCACTTGCATTCGCCTCTGGCGTAACGTTTATGATTTCAGAGTCGCTTGACTTCTTGATCTACACACCGCTTCAGACTCGGAACTTTCCCCTAGCCGTCATTGTCTCCGGGCTAGCTAGCGATATCGTTGACTCTGTGGTCTTTCTAACCCTTGCGCACATCCCGCTAGCTTTGGCTCTGAAAGGTCAACTAGTCGGCAAGATGTGGGTCATTCTGCTTGGTGGAATGTTGACTGGTTTAATGAGAAAGCTACCGATTTTTGCTGGCAAGCAGTACAGCGACGCCGAGAGCTGAATTCTCATAATAACGAGTCACCTAATGGCTCTGCCCTATTCATATTGGTCTACAAACAATCAGCGATCCAGATGCTTGATCAACTAAGACCTAGAGGCTGGTAGGAATTCGCTATCTCGGAAAAACCACCCGCTGCAAAAGTCGCCGCTCCGGTTGACCCCGCGCTGGTCGGAAAGAGTGGAGGGGCGGCATTCGCAAGATTAGTGTCATATTCAAACTGAGGGCCGTTACCATTACCATTTGTATAAGCCCCATTGCTTTGTTCCAAGTAAGCCAACCCTGAATGACACAAACCGTACGCTTGATACTTAGTTCCAGGTGTTACCGCATATTTGGTACTTCCTGGATTAGAATATGTTCCGATATAATCCGAACTGCAAGACTGATAAACCGCCACTGAACCAATAAAATTCATGGGATATTTGTCATTCCCAGTGTTCGTAGCCCTGAAAGCGAAGGTACCGTTCATCGCCATAATGGCTGCATCGAGTGGGGCAGTCCCAGCCCCACTCCCTTGGTAAGCAAAATACTCCTTCGTGTTACTGGCAGAGGAAATAACTCCGTAATTATTCGGATTAGTGTCAAAAACATTCGAGTAGCCTGAAGTAGGCGGTGGAGTTGTTGACTGTGCATCAGCATCGCCCAAAAATACCGAATCTGTCGCAACCAAACCCAATACCTTTGATGGACTAGTTGAACTTACGCTTGCGCTTGGGCAAGCACTTGCTCCGCCGTAGCACAATGGACCCGATATGTAGATGTTATTATCCGCCGCTACCGTATATGCACCGTCCACAGTCCCCTCGACTACGGCGCTACCGTAGCCAGTAGTCGATCCGGCGAAGTCAACACCATATACGTAGTTGCCAGAGCTATTTTCGAAGTTTATGGCGTTCACGCAATTATTAGTGCATGTCTTGACATAGATAACTGCATTTGGTCCCGGATTCACTGTCTGTGAACCCGGCGGGTAAGCGGAAGTATTTCCCGGCACTGGGACGGGGCTTGGGTTACAAGTAGAACTAGTATTAGTATTAGTATCTGGGCTATCTACCGTATAGCCACCACCAGGCTGGAACACAATATAGGTGGGTCCATAGTATGTACATGTTGCTTCAGCTGGTATATCTGTTCCCAAAGCTACTGAGGTTGGTAAGGGTGGAGCTGTGCCGTAGGTCAACAGGCATTGGGTAGTACTGAGGTTCAGATTACTATTCAACCAACTGGCGTCACTAGTTTGGAGTCCACCGGGATCATTCGGGCAATTGGTCTTAGAAAGACCGCTATATCCACTAGTTGTCAACATCGTACCATTGAGCCAATTATTGCCCGACTTGAAATTGTTATTTTCATTGTTTTGTGCAAAGAGGAAATAATTTGTGAAGCTTCCTCCGACAGACTGCTGACTAACCGTCTCTTCTACCGTACGATATACTGTTCCGTAAGGACCCGTAGTTTTACCAGTCGAAACTATCGTGAAGGGTCCAGATGCACTATTTGAATAGGCCTCGTATTTATAGAAACTGGCCGAACTCACCCCTAAATTCGCCCAGCCTACACCACTTGTTGAGCAATTACTATATGTCTGACCATTAGTTGGAGGGACAGTACACCCGCCTGGGATAAAGTTAACTTGGTTAGCGTCCAATTCGCTCACAAAGACTGCTACTCCAGCTTCAGCGGCGCCAAGTGCGCCCTGATACTTCTGATCGAATGAAACCGTTGGCTGCTGACCTATCGCTGCGGTGTAAGCTACCAGTGGCAGGAGAGTAAGTAGCACCATAACAAATATTGCAGTAAGGACCGCGACATCACCCTGATCGTCACCCAATCTTCCCTTACGAAACATTCCAAGTTCCTTTATTGAAGATGTTCTCGTCGCCATGTCGTCACACTCAACTTCCACTGCTTAGGTTTCGAATCTGCACATAGCTAGTTACACTTACAAGCGGCTTATCTACCTGATATTGGGCCTGAAGAGTCACCCCGATTGTCAGGAGATTACTCAAATCGGTAGCAGGGTTCAGGCTGCCATCGTAGAACTGAAAAATACCGGATCCAGAAGTGCATAAATGGCTGCCGCCACTAGATAGCGCCGAGCCGCAAGGATTGGTCGAGCCGGGGAAGACAATGCCACTTCCTAGAACTTTCTGAGGACCAGGCGTCAGACCGCTAGGGGGGTAACTAGGGGGATAACTAGGGGGTGAAGTGGGCGCATAACTGTATATATTTTCCATAAGAAAACATGGGGAGGCAACAATACACGACGGCGCGCTGCTAGACCCTTCAAAGTTGGAACCGCTTGAGATGGTAGCCGAAGTTGAATTTGCCAGCCATATAACTGCCAATTGATTCGTGCCTTCGGATGAGTAACTCCCCTGATAAAAGTATAGTTCATAAGGCGAAGCTTCGATAATCGGAGTATCAGTTGCAGAATACGGGTAATTAGCATTTCGAATCGCCTTAGTAACCGCTTCCGCCGTAAGCTGCGCTTGAGATATCGAAATCGTACGAGCGTAAGTGTTTGCCTGCTGGTTCTCGGCGAGTGTAATACTTCCTAGAGCTACGGAAGCTATCACCATGAGAAGGCCCATTGCTATCATAAGCTCAATCAGGGTTGTACCTCGGTCTTCAAACCGTGCCTTAAGAGTCAGTCTTTTCACAATCAACTCCCGGAGAACGGACAGTAGGCAGTCTTTGACCCGTTGGTAAATGCAACCCCACTCGGAGTGTCGAAACTAGTGTCATTATTTAGTAAGAACAGTAGGCCGCTCGTGCCAATGTCACTAGCGGATACCTGACCAAGGCTTGCCAAGTTCGAACTGTCACTCGACACGGCATACGCCTGAACTTGGCCAGTGGTTGGAAATCCGGTCATAGACGTACATAAAGATGACAATGAGTAGCTTTTATTGGGATCAGCCATGAGAAAGGACGGTGCGTTCACGCTAGTCCTTACGTCGACACTACCAGCGCCAGCGCCAGATCCCCAGGACACCATAGCATCTATCTCCAACGTCCAAGAAGACCCAGCGGTAACCCAATTAATGTTCTGACTCACGGTAAAAGGCTCACCCAGCCCCGAGGATTGTGCCGAGCATGGAGCAGAAGTTCCGCCACTCGGAAGCGTGGTGCCCGAAGGACAAATTCCCGGTGGAATAGGGTATGAGCCAGAGCTAATGTTCGAGAATTTAGAACCATTGGTGAGGTACCAATAGTTGTACTCAAATCCCGAAAAATTATTGGCCAAAAGACTTCTATCCGCTTCAACTACCTGGGTAGCGATATTCGAAGCAATAACCCTCGCTTGCCCTGATACCGACGTTACGGTAGCTGCAGTGAACAGAGATGCAGCAGGAATAAGGGAAACAAGCATAATGAGTGACGCGATAGCTACGCCGATGATCGACAGACCATCGTCCAAAGCCAAACGATGCCTTAAATTGCGGAACGCTGCCACATCTGCTCCAAGCCCTTTAACCTCTGTCGTCACTTTCAGTGGCATTCTTTATCGGCTCTTCAACCACATAGCTTCTACAGACGTGTAGAGATTGTACTACGAAATTGAGAAAATTCACAAGAACTATTTTGAATCCAGGAAAATAGAGAAAGTAGAAAGCGGCGTAATCCCTGTCCAAAAGGACATTGCTGCTTCTAACACCCATCCCAACCAGGTGTTTGAAACGAAACAAAGGAGAAAAGTCCGAGAAACTATTAATACTTACCAGCGTGGTTTCCGCTCACAAGTAACGATTGGGCCCGGGATTGAGCACATTAATTACGACACGTCTAGCGCTTTTCCATAATCTATTAAAAGTCAACGGTTTGCGTCCACCGCACCCGAACCCAAAGAAAGCCTCTTGCAGAGTAGTACAACGAGTCACACGAGCTCGCCGAAACGACCACGTAGCTTCCCCTTTCAGTCCTACCGCCACTTGTTTATCAAACTCGGCGGATACCAACTTGACCCTGCTTGCAAGCGACCATGGATACCCCGGTGAGGTCGCCTCGAGAGACTCGGACACTCCGATTACCTCGATCTATCGGCTCGTGACCTATCACGCCAAAAAACTATCTCAGCATCTCGGCGATAAATCAAGGCCCCCAAACCTCGACTTCTCACTGCTTCGCCAAATTCCCTCCGTCTGCCCCACGACATGAAGCGGAGTGAACTGGCAGATGCCCAGCCAAGGACCTCAAAAGCAATTGAGCTCCCAATAAACCCACGTGAGAGAACTGGCAACCCATCGGTTCGGATGGATGCCTTTCAGGTTTTGATCAGAACTTCAGTCGGCAATGGTGCCACAAAAGAGCGCACTGAAAAGGCCATGTGGTGTACAAATCGTCCAAGGACTTACTCCGTTCGCATTGAAACTACCGACTCAGACAATTTGGAGGAGAACAGCTCACCCATTCGTCCACTTGATCCACTGATCGATCCAAGTCAATCAAACTCGAACCATCGTTAGACAACTTCGCCGATCGGGTTCGTATTGTGGGTCTCCATGAAGGCCTCTCATCTGCAGCCATAAAACACTCAAAGTGACTACCAGCACTTGTCTAAGACTTCAAATGCCAGTCCACTCCCACCGCTGATAGAAGGAAATGGACTGGCAATGCGATTACATAAGGATGATTTCCAGATAGCTGAACCAAAACCTGACAAGCCGACGTTCTAGTTAAAGCCCTCCATGAATCTGGCGAGCTCGGCTGATCCGGGGCAAAGAGATTCATACGGAAGATCAACCAACGGCGTATCGGTGGTCGAGTTCAACTCATGAACATCGGGTGCATCTTCGTCGATAAAGAGGAGTCCAGTCGGAATCTCGCCCCGTAGGCGGGCCTGGTTCACGTAGTGCATTGCACCCTCTCTGTCCCTCGGGTCGTAATTAGATGGAAGGGTCCTAAAGGCGAGTGTCGACCCGTCAAACATCTTTACCCTGACGATCCCATCCTCGGGGAGCACCGCGGTGATCTCCCCCGACGGCGGGATATAAATCTGGTCGATCTCCTTGATCTCGTGCTCACGGACATAGTGGTAGCTCTTGGTAGAACCCTCATGATTATTGAACTGAATGCACGGGGAGATGACGTCTATGAGCGCAAAGCCCTTATGTTCTACGGCTGCCTTGATGATCGGGATCAGCTGACCCTTGTCCCCCGAAAAGCTTCGGGCAACAAATGTCGCACCCAAACTGAGAGCCATGATTACCGGATCTATCGGCGGGGTCTCGTTAGCGGCTCCCTTTTTGGCGCTCGATCCGACGTCCGCAGTCGCAGAGAACTGGCCCTTAGTCAGGCCATAGACTCCGTTATTCTCGATGACGTAGACCATGTTGACATTTCGCCTCACGGCGTGGACGAAGTGTCCGGCCCCGATAGACAACGAGTCACCGTCACCCGAAATCCCTATATATATTGACGAGCGGTTTGCGGCGTTCGCCCCGGTAACGATCGGAGGCATCCGACCATGTACGGAGTTGAAACCGTGGGCACCCGAGACAAAGTAAGTAGGTGTTTTGGACGAGCAGCCGATTCCGCTCAGCTTGGCAATCTTTTCCGGCGGAAGCGAGAGGTCGAAGAAGGCCCTGGTTATCGCTGCGGTAATCGAGTCGTGTCCACACCCGGCGCAGAGGGTCGACATCCCTCCCTCGTAGTCCCTTAGGGTAAGTCCGAGTTCGTTGACCGGCAACGGAGCTAGCGGGATGAGTGGTTTTTTTATCGATGGCATCTAGTTAGTCCTTTATCAGATCTTCGATCCCTTCGACCACCGTCTTGGTGCTCAAAGGGAATCCGCCGTAGGAGAGGACGGAGCGGAGTAGGTTCGGATCCACCCCAAGGTCCAGGATGAGAAGCGAGCGCAGTTGGGCATCTCGGTTCTGCTCGACGACTATGCAGTTTTCATGGTCGTCGATAAATTTTCTGACCGATTGATCGAACGGGAAGCCCCTGAGCCTCATGTAGTCGAGGCTCACGCCGCCCTCCTCTAGGATCTCGAGGGCTTCCAACACCGCCGCCTCACAGCTTCCGATTGTGATTACCCCGAGGTTCGAGCCCGGCTTCGACTTGATTATCGGCTCCGGAACATACGATGCCGCCCTTTGGAGCTTCTTTGTCAAGCGATCGACGACGTCTTGATACGCCTCGGGCGACTCGGTATATCCCCCGAAGCGATCGTGGCCCGATCCCCTGGTAAAGTAGGCACCCTTCGAGTCCTTCCCCGGGAGTGTCCTCGATGTGACATAGTCGTCGTCTGGGTCCGAATATCGCAAAAACTTAGGTAGCTCTGCAAGCTGTTCCGAGGTAAGTACCCTGCCTCTGTCCCAGACGTAGTTGTCGTCCCATTCAAGCCTATCGACTACCCAATCATTCATTCCGATGTCGAGGTCGGAGAGCATCATCACCGGGGTTTGAAAGTGCTCCGCCAGGTCAAAGGCCTTTGCCGCAAATCTGAAGCATTCATTCGGATCGGCGGGGAAGAGTAGAATGTGCTTGGTATCACCGTGAGACGCATAGGCACAAGTCATCAGGTCGGCCTGCTGGACCCTCGTCGGCATACCGGTCGATGGTCCGGTCCTTTGCACGTTGATGATCACCGCAGGGATCTCGGTGTAGTAGGCGAGTCCGATGATCTCATTCATCAAGGAAATTCCAGGACCCGAGGTTGAGGTAAAGGACCTGGCACCCGCCCAAGCCGCCCCGACCACCATGCCGATTGCGGCAATCTCATCTTCGGCCTGCAAGACGGCAAAGTTTCTCTTGGTCTCAACCGTCCCATCCGGGAGGGTCACCTGGTAGGTCCGATACCGCTCACAGAGCTTCAGGAAGTTCTCTGCCACCGAAGTAGCGGGCGTGATCGGATACCAACCGGCCACGGTGGCCCCTGCGTACACGCAGCCGAGGGCGGCCGTAGTATTACCGTCGATCAGAATCTTGTTAGCGTTCGCCCCAAGCGGCTCGACACGAATCGGAAGCGGGCAATCGAAATTCGCCTTGGCGTAGTCATAGCCGATCTTGAGTGCTATCTGGTTTGACGATCGAAGCCGCTCATTCTTTTTATACTTCTCGTCGAGCATCTGAGAAACGATCTGATGGTCTAAGTCCAAAAGTGCGCTGACCGCCCCGGCGTAGGCGATGTTCCTCAGTAAGACTCGCTCCTTGGCCTCCGGAAATGGTTCGGTACAGAGATTCGAGAGGGGAACTCCCAGGATGTTGACGTCCTGGCGCATTAGTTCCTTTGGCAGGGGCCAACTCGAATCGTAAAGCAGGTAGCCCCCCGACTTCAACGAAGCCACGTCGTCTTTGTAGGTCTGCCCGTTCATCGCAACTACTAGGTCGAATTCACTCGCCCTTGCGGTGTGGCCCTTTCCATTGACCCTCAGTTCATACCAGGTTGGAAGGCCCTGGATATTGGATGGAAAGAGGTTCTTCCCAGAAACCGGCACGCCCATCCTGAAGATCGACTTGAGGAGCAAGTTGTTCGCACTTGCAGAACCGGTCCCATTTACGTTGGCGAATCTGATTGCAAAGTCGTTCACCCCTGCGGTCGCACGGTATCTGCTGATTCGGTCTAAATCCTTCTCTAAATTATCACTAAGCGTCATCTCGCAACCCTTTTACTGCTTTGTCCCGCATAGCCGAGATTCAATGTGAACTTCTCCATGTCCCAAGCCGCAGTCGGGCACCTTTCGGCACACAATCCACAGTGGACACAGATGTTTTCGTCCTTGACCATGACCCTTCCCGTTTGAGCCAGCTTGTTAGATACATAGACCTGTTGGTCCGTATTTAGCGATGGAACACTCAGCCGGAGGCGCAACTCCTCGAGCACACCGTCCCCGGATGTCATGGTCAAACACTGAACCGGGCAGATGTCGATGCAAGCGTCGCACTCGATGCACGAAGAAGCCTTAAAGACCGGCTCTACGTCGCAGTTAAGGCACCTCTCCACCTCGAGTACCGTCTGTTCAACGCTAAAGCCGAGTTCGACCTCCAGTGACAGTTCCGCAAAGCGCTTTGTCAACTCGACGTGGCTCATCTTCTGACGATTGTTGGGGTTGTAGTCGTTGTGGTAACTCCACTCGGTTAGACCCATCTTCTGGCTAACTAGGTCCATCGACGTCTCGGGTCGCTCCGATAGCGGGATGCCGTTGCAGTAGTTGTCGATCGAAATAGCCGCCTCGTGGCCGTGTGCAACCGCCCAGATGATATTCTTGGGTCCCCACGGTGCGTCTCCACCCATGAAAACGCCATCCAGAGTCGTAGCCATCGTCTTATCGTCGACTACCGGCATTCCCCACTTGTCAAAGTCCATCCCCATGTCACGTTCGATCCATTCGAAAGCGTTCTCCTGGCCGATGGCCAAGATGATGTCATCGCACTCTATGACTACCGAGTCGACAACTTCAGACTTGGTTGCGTCGGAGTTCCATGACAAGATATCGAAGCGCATCCCGATCACCTTGCCATTGTCGAGGACGATCTCCTTGGGGGCGTGATCCACCTTGATCTCTATCCCCTCCTCCTCGGCGTCCTCTAACTCCCAGGGAGACGCCTTGAAGAACTCCCTCGGCCTGCGCGCCATGACCTTGACGTCTTTTCCTCCGATTCGCCTCGCCGTCCGGCAGCAGTCCATCGCGGTGTTGCCAACCCCGATCACTAACACCCGCTCACCTACCGACTGGATATGACCAAATGCCACCGACTGGAGCCACTCGATTCCAATATGGATCCTCTCCCGGCCCTCCTCACGCCCCTCGAGGATGAGGTCCTTCCCTTTTGGAGCACCACTACCGATGAAAATGGCGTCGAATCCCTTGGAGTAGAGGTCCTTCAGACTCTTGATCCGGGTCGAATACTCCATATTTGCACCCATGTCGACTATCGCCGCTATCTCTTGGTCCAGGACTTCAGCGGGAAGGCGAAATGAGGGGATGTTCGTCCTCATCAGCCCGCCGGGGGATGCAGAGGAGTCAAAGATCGTCACGTCATACCCCAGTGGCAAAAGGTCATTTGCCACCGTCAAGCTCGCCGGACCCGCCCCGATGCAGGCTACCTTCTTACCATTTTTACTCAACGGCGCCTTAGGCAACATCGAAGAGACGTCGCCCTTTAGGTCGGCGGCGACCCTTTTGAGGCGGCAAATTGCGACCGGATTGCCATCGACCCTCCCCCTCCTGCAAGCCGGCTCGCACGGTCTGTCGCAGGTCCTCCCGAGAATTCCCGGAAAGACATTGGACTTTCGGTTCTCCATATATGCGTCTGCATATCGACCCTGCCCGATGAGCCTTATGTATTCTGGAACGTTGGTATGGGCCGGACACGCCCACTGACAGTCCACTACTTGATGGAAAAAATTCGGATCTTCAATATTGGTAGGTTCCACGACCTATCGCCTCCAAAGTGGCTCAGCTGAAAAGAGCACCCCTCTTAGAAATCCGTAAGAGTCCCAATCGAACTCGGTCGAAACCGAACCCTTTTCAACCGGACCAAAACAGATTGCATTGAGATCCGTCATCCGACTTGGGCAACCTTCAGACGAGCTAGCCGGACTACCCCGTGATCCCCTGGCTGGTATTGATCCCCGAGACGGGAGGGAAAATCTAGCTGCCTGTTGCCTTCACGAAGACGGGTGGACAGAGGTAAATAGGGCCAAAGACAACGAGTTTTCCCCTCGCCGGAATCGCTATCCCCTTGTCCAATAGGTGTCATCGATCAAATGCTACACCTATGTGAAATAATGTGCAGATCGAGTTATCAGAGCGTTAATTTTCCTACCGCCCAGAGACTACGACAAACCATTTCACTGACCTGAGACGGATATCAATCCGAGGAGCAGAGGGCGATCAGACTTCAAGCTTGCATGCGAAATTACCTCAAATCCGGCACTTAGCAAACAATTGTCCTTGGTCACCTAAAGAGGTGAATCGTCTTCCCTGAACCAGCAACTCTGTCCTGAACTAGCAACCCTGCTTCAGTTCTAGTCAGTTACCGTCGCCTCGGCGAACTGGCTCCGATAGAGCCTGGCAAAGTGACCGTCCCTTTCGAGGAGTTCGTCGTGGCTCCCCGACTCCACGATCCTCCCCTGCTCCATAACTAT
>JAKBHQ010000289.1 GCA_021836665.1 Thermoplasmata archaeon | reverse complement strand
ACTTAACCGCGCTGATCCGGGATGGTGGTGGGAACCTGTCGCAATAAGCGCACAGGGGCAGCAAGAGGAAGCTTCCTATTTTCTCGATCGGAAGGGCGAGTATGTAATGTTGATCAAGCTTCACGTCAGACCTTTTGTCAAAATAGGAACAGGCTCAGCAGATAATCCCGAGGGGTGCGTCAGGAAAGCAATTATGTTCGCCGCGTCATTGCTAGGAGTCGATCTGCCCTAACCCAAGCCGAAACTAAATCACGATCTAGTGAAAATGAGCGGACCTATTGCTGGTTCGCTCATTTGTCATTGCTCACGAATTTCCCGGAGCGTACCGACTGGAGTACAGCAGAAAAGCTGATAGGACTATCGCCTTGCCCCTAACCCGGACTTCCTTAGATTCAGAAAACCCAGCGCTGCGCTAGGTTTCGTGTGGAATTCATCAAAGAACTACCAGCTCAGGAAGCTATGGGGCGTTTGGGCTAAGAAAGCCACCGCTTTGAGACCGTGGACCCAGAATTATTCTCCGGTTCATCTCGTATCTCTAACCTAGACGTTGACAGCTTTTGCAATAGAAAGCCCGTTTGATATGACCGGACCCAAAGCAATTACCGCATCTAACGCTATAGCCCGTCGGTGCTCCTACCTATGGTTTTTAATAGCATCGATACTCCTATCGGGGTGTGGAGGTCTCAAGTCAACCACGGCAACTACTATCCCGAACTCCACTGCCTCGACTAGACCGATCCAAGCAGCTACTACCTCAACGACCACCACCGTTGTCTCAGAAAACTGGCCAACGCTGATCATCGATGCAATGGCGATAGTTGGCTCAAAAACCAAGATGCCGCTGGAGGCTCCAAGTTCGCTTCCAGGTCCACCTGATCAAGCTAACTCAGCGACCGTAATGAATACGAGTACCAAGTACAGAGTTGACCTTTTCCACTGTGAAACCGCACTCCCAATCGATGATCCAGCGATCGGCTCGGGTCAATGCGGAGGACTCGCTTCGGTCTACGGAAGCTTCGGCGGAGAACTGTTTCCAACTCCCGCCGCAGCCCGAGCGGCGGTTAATGCAAGGCTGAAAGTCCCCTCAGGCTGCGATCAGGTCACCAAGGCCCAACTAGACCCAGGTGTTGTGGCCGAGTTATACTCCGCCAACGACATCCCCTGCGTTGCAATCTGGCATTTATCAAAGTGGACCTATCAAGTGGACGGTGACTTAAGCCTTGTCGGTCTGTCGGGCAAAGCACAGTGGCTGCCTTTTGCCCAGTCGATCGTCAGCTATTCGATGGCCCACACTCTGCCACCAGCCGGCGGGGTCTTTAGCTGTGACATCGCCGGAGATGGCCTCCACACCGCCTTAGCTTGGAACAACTCAAATACCCTTTACAGCGTCAGCGTTTATCACCAGGCAATACCTGCACTTTCGATCGCAGCTTCGATGAAACCCTTTCCGGTCCCCTAGCAGTTGCCGAGACAGCAGAATCGTCTCGAAAACCGATTTACCAAAGTGATCTGTAACTGATCGGTTCTCAGTTACCTTCGCTGACGCCCCCGTTACCGCAAAGTGCCCCCTCTGTTAGAATTAGCCAACAATCCAAAGCGCTCGTGTGAAATCGTCGTGACCATTAAGGGGTGCCGTTAAGGAAGCTGGCACCAACCGACAAGTAGGTCTCGGTTGCTCCGCCACCGGGACTAGCGGTGTCGCGTAGCCTCATCGGCGTCGGCGGGTAGCGACGTCGTGAGCTGCGGTCATGGCTGCGACGGCTTCAGCACCCGGGCTTCGGCTCGGGTGAGGATTGAAACATCTTCCCCACGGTTCCGAAGTGGCGTTTTGGGAGCAGCACCCGGGCTTCAGGTGACTTCACCCCATGTGGTTGCGTTCACGTCGTACAATGTTCTCTCCCGTGTTAGGGTCCGGTCGTGGTTGGGTAGTCACCTCGATTTGGTCGGAGGTCTTATGGGATTAGCCCTTGTTCAGGGTCCGGTATGTGTCCTGTTCCACCCTCGCCCTGCCCTAACCCCTTCAATCCCGGTACTTGCGATGCAACATGTTCTCGCAGGTACTCACGTAGGTAGGGTGTTGTAAAGTCGACCATGCCGTAAGGCAAGTTCTTGGAAGTGATTAACCCTGCGGAGATCAACCGATCCCGATATACGCTTCCATATCCGGTTCCTTCGCCTAATCGTTTGGCTACCTCGCTCGTTCTAGACGGCCCGTCATCCACCGCCATCGCCAAGAGATACGACCTATCTACAGGGGAGGTGTCGCGTAGGGCTAGATCATAGACCTGAGATCCGATGCGTTTGTATGCCCACGCTAATCCTGCCGTAACATCGGACATGGTGATTTCGATCTCATTTGGATGTTGCCGCCATACCCCACTCCCAACGAGCTGGATCATAAATGGATATCCGCCAGTGCCTCGTACCATGACCTCGAGAGCATCTTTGCTAATGGTCCGTCCGTTGCTTTCAATCGGCTGTTGAATGGCCCTAGTCACGTCCCGTAGGTCAATAGAACCAATTTCGTGCTGTTCCGTTCTCTGAAAAAACGTTATTACTTTATCCGTGAGTACAGCGGCTACGTTGCTGGGTAAGCCGGCACCAGCAAAGGCCACATTGAGGTTGCCTACTCGCATGTCCTGCAATGTTTTGGCAAACTCCAGCATTTCTCCAGCTTCGTCAGCGTTGACCTCATCGAGAGTGATCAACACTCCTGCATCTGTACCAGGCAATGCTTCAACAAGTCGCCTTAGTCGACCACTCAGGGTTTGCATGACTGGTTCTTGATTTTGACCACGTTCCCAAGTCACCCCTCCTCCGCCCAAGGAAAGTGTCCCCCCTGTTATCCGTGACTTAGTCTTGGATGCTCCCATCTTGTTCAAGCATGTTGGAATGTGCTCGAACGCTAGTCGATCAATAAATCCTGGAGTCGCTGTTTCCGCCAGAACTATCCATCCCTGCTTCTCGGCTCTGTCCCTAATGGTTGCGAGCAAAACCGTCTTACCGACACCTCTATTGCCGATATAGAGCGTTGCCCTTCCTTGTTGCCCAATTCCATTTTCCAGGGCGTATTCGAAATCTCTAATGATGTCATCCCTTCCAACGAATACGGGTGGTGCCGTACCAAAGGATGGGCTAAAGGGATCTTTTGCCATGCCTAATATTCTAGCCTGTCGCTTGGCTGGCTTTTATAACTTTTATAACTTTTATAACATCGACGTCTAGCTGGTCAAATGCATACGCACCGACCGGCACACTTGTCTACTTTGGTGCTTTCATTACTCTATATCTGCGCCGTTCGCTTCCTGGCCCGCTCTAGGTGAGAAGGACGTCACGCCCCATGTCCTCTGTCGGTGTTGGCGTAGTCTCTTGACGACTACAAACAACCCAACCCCAATTATGAAGCAGTCAAGAGGTGTCGAGGTATTTCGGTACTCACCCAGTAGGTGCAAAATTAGAATCACTGAGTACATTACAAACATGGCGACGCAGACGACAAACGACCGGTTTTTCGACACTCCCAGCCAACGACGCGCTGCTTTAGTTTTTGTGGTCCAGTGGTTCATTCGGGGTCATGTCCAGTAGGCATGGTATCTCGTTTCGCTGAAATGCGCTGCCGTATTCTGTAGTACGCCACAAACGCCCAAGATCCACCTGCTACCATTTCTGGCACATACTGCGTTCCCGGTACGTGGCTGAAATGAAAATGAACCAGTGGGGCAAACAGACCTATCACCACGCTACCGACGCCGCTTCCTAGTACGACTTGCAGCCGTCCGCGTTTTGGCCACTTCTTTGTCTTTAGCTTCACCACCCTGTCCCTCAGATAGATTTTCTGCTACTGGTCATCACCAGGCGACACATCAGCCAGAACAAAACGCTAACGGTAATCGCTGAGGCGTAGTCTCTACGTGCCAGGTCGATTCCTATCACCACGGCATCCCATCCCATTGCGGCGAAGTACCATTTTTTGGATCTCGATTTAGACTTCATCCGCCCACCTGTAGAGCAACTCTTTCATTGATTCTGTGGGCGGTAACCGTCAAGCCAATTGACGTATTTCTTGAAAATATCTTTGTTGTCCCGCTATGCCGTGGCTAGCTCCCGTTCTCGTTTCTCTGCACTCCGCGTTATCTACGTGTCTCCTGCTGGTCACCAGTTGCGGATGTTGCCGGAAATCCATCTCGGTCGGTTAGTTGCTGGAACCCCTCGACACGGGATCCAGCGCTGCGCTGGGTTTCGCCTCGAAATCAGCCAAGAACTCCCATTTCAGGAAGCTATGCGGCATTTGGGTTATCGCATCCTCCCTGAACCTATTCGCAGCCAGGATTTCAACAGATTCCCGCCCCTCAACTCACCCAACGCGCTGATTACCGCACACCACTGGCCGCCCACCACTCTCGTTCAACGTCTGTTCTCGCTGCATACATATAACCCAACGGCGCAAATGCGCCAAAGAACAGGAGGTTAGCAATGCAACAAGGGACACCTAAACTGACAAACCTACAATGGCAGTTGGAAGTTCTAATAGATATTGATCCACCGATCATAGGTCTGGCCCTTCAGGATCTGGGGACGCTTTTAGCAGTCGCAGAACCCGAAGAACAGGCTGCAGCTATATTGGCTCATTTCATTCTTAAAGACTTTGCCGGAATTAGACCTTTCCTAAAAACCGTTGAGTCAAATTTCATCAAGATCGAACCGGTTTCGGCGGTTTTGAGTGAGTTCTTCGATTGCTGGGAGGCACTTGCCTCTGTGTGCGATGCCGAGCTGTGCGATCTGGCTTCTACCCAGAAGGTCGTTGCACTTTTTCCCGATGACCCAAACATGGACATAGAGGGCATTAGCTCTCGAAAAAAAGAGGGCTTGGCGAGACTGTTCGAACCATTCGACCTCTATCAGTTCGGACAGAGGGGTAACTCTGGCCTGTCGGGCAGGTTGCATCACCAAGGGGTTATAGAAGCGCTAGCAGAATCTGGCCCATACAGAAAGTACACCTTCGGACAAAGCGCACTCGAAAAGCTAAATGAGCTTCGCTCAACCGTTCCTAATTTCTCCGAGGTAACCGAGTGCGTGATAGACGCTGTAAACCTTGCCATGAAATTCAATACTCCGATCCAGATCACGCCTATTTTGCTGGCCGGAGAGCCAGGTATCGGTAAGTCCCACTACACAGCGGAACTCTCTAAGTGCCTTGGAGTTCCCCTAGCGAGGGTGGCCATCGATAATCTGCAGCTTGGAGCGGGACTGGCTGGTTCGTCACATATATATTCGAATTCGGACTCAGGAGAAGTGTTCAAGGTTCTTTCTGAGCAGTCCCACATAAGTCCACTTGTGATACTCGACGAGATCGACAAGGCCCAAGCTTCCCATCGGGACGGCGATCCGCTTAGCCCATTGCATAATCTTTTGGAGCCGGTATCAGCGAGAGAGTTCAGGGACGCAAGTGTGCCAATACCAATCGATGCCAGCCACGTGATCTGGATAGCCACTGCTAACTACTTAGAAAGGATTCCTTCCGCCATCAAAAGCAGGTTCGAAGTCTTTGAGATAGCCGAGCAGAACGAAGAGACCAAAAAGCTCATACTTGGGAATATTTGCAAAGAACTCCACAAGGAGTACCCGGGCATCGAGTTCTCTGAAGAAGTAATAGGAGCTCTTGTTGATAAAACCCCGAGGGAACAGCGCCAGTTGCTGCAGCGGGCATTGTCACGCACGGTAAGGCTTGGCAAGACGAAAGTTACGCTGGAACACTTGGAGAAGGTGACCACGAATATCAGGACACCAGAGCCAAAGAGGTGGCTCGGCTACTTGTGAGCCATTAGCAAAACCAGGGACACTGGGAGAATTGGCGAGATCTCCGCTTTGTGGACGACTAAAACCTTAGGAACCAAACTGCTGTGGTGCTAAAGCTCATAGGACGATCGCCCCTAACTTTGATTTCCTGAGAACCAGAAAATCAAGCGCAGCGCTGGGTTTCGCGTGGAATTCATCAAAGAACTACCAGTTCAGGAAGCTATGCGGCGTTTGGGTTAGTCGTGGCTGCGCGCAGTTTGCTTACCTCGATCTTTCCGCCAGTGCCGCGGTCAGCGGGCGCCTCCTCAAGCAATACCTGCCGGTGTGCAAGAAAAGCACTCTTCTTCCTACGGGCAGCCGATGCATGCTGGACTGACACGGAACGGACAGGCGCTGCACACCCTCGGGAATCCCTCGACCGAAGGAATCGCCAACTTACGCATTACGGTCCCCCGTCACCCGTGATCGAGCCGAGGATCGCGGCTGCGTTCGAACCGAGTGCAGTTCCCAGCATCGACGCCAGCACGACACCCACCTCCAGTAGCCCAATCAAGGTGGGTCGGACGTCCTGGTCCTCCTGGATGCCTGTATTCAGAACGTCATCGGTGAGCCCTCCTCCTCCGTGCTCAAGATATGCGGTGACGCCCGCTGCGGCCCGAGCCCGCCCGTGGTGGTTCGGACCCGCCATCCCTCGCGGTGGAATCGGCCTCCTGCCAAGAGCCTCGATTGGGTCAGGTTGCAAAGTAGCTGCCTCGATGCGGCTCAGTTCACTCGCCATGGGGAAGGTTTGCCATTCGAACATTGTCGGGTCAGTTCCCATCTGGCTGAGCACGCAGGGGTTACCGTCGTCGTAGGCAATGCGCTGCATCTGTGATCGCAGGCGCGGGATCGCCTCAACTAGGTGGGCAATTCGGATACGCACATTCGCGTCTTCGATCGCGCGGAACTCAAGCATCGCAGCCTTGATCAGAGGGAGGAGGTCGAACTGCGCTGGCCAGTCGTCGAGGAGGGCCATTGCGTGCCGTTTCCAGGCAAAGTGCGCCGACCGCAACTCCGTCTGGTTGAGGACGAGACTGAGCCGGCGACCATCGACACCATCCGATGAAATAGTGAGGGCCCCAAGTGGTGGACCGGAGTGCTGGGCGTAGTCGCGAAGGTTGTAGAGGAACCGGTAGGCCTCGCTACGGTCGAACGAGGTGTGCTGAGCGGTCCTGAACTGATCGCCGAAGTGAGCGCCAAGCGCGTCGAGCCTCTCAGTTTCGCTCACGAGATAGAGGCGGGAGGTCGTGAGCCAGTCCGTCACTTTGCCCATGAAAGTCACAGCGACGGTCTGCTTGTCGACGAAGCGGAACGCTCCGCCAACTCGCTCGATCTGCTCGTAGAGACGACGCATCGAATCGATCTGGTGCCAGTGACGCTGCAGAAGCTGAAAGGTGTGGCGTTCGGTGAGTGCGCGAAACCGCCCGATGTCGTCGACGCACTGTTTAAAGTTGGCTTCGGCGATCTCCGTTTGGAGTTCGTAATCGACACCGTCCTGACGCTGCCGCCAAATCCCAAGCCAATACGACGGTAAGTTGATACGGTTCAGTTCTGTCATTCCCAAGATGAGCCTACCCAGGGAAAGTGGACACTCAGATTACCAACATTCGATGTTGGTTGAAGGGTCATCATGATGGAAATCAGCAAAAGGAAGTTCACACTGGAGTTCAAGGTTTTCGTTGATCTGAAAATCTGTCCCAGAATAGCGATGCCCTTAGATAAACACTTTTCAATGCAGCTTTTCTCAAATCTGAGTTAGTACAGCGTCACGGCTGTCTGCTTGCGATCGTTGTGTTCCAAAGATCGACGTGAGGGGTTCTGCGGTGGCGAGGGGTCTCAGTACTGCCGGACACTATGGCGGTCAAGTAAAGTTGATAGAACTGGCGCCTCGCCCCTAACTTTGATTTCCTGAGAACCAGAAAATCAAGCGCAGCGCTGGGTTTCGCGTGGAATTCATCAAAGAACTACCAGCTCAGGAACCTATGCGGCGTTTGGGTTAATCACGGAGATGCCTATGCGGGCCCCCGGAAAACTGAGCCAATATGTGAGTCGTGCCTCCAAAATAGAACGGGGGAATAAGTAAGATGAAATCGAAAAGGCTCTTGGAACCAGCCGACAGTTTTCCGTTGGGCACCGAAGGCTTCGAGCGGCAGTAAATGTGACGCGGCGTCACTTTTACATAGTGCGAGCCTAGTAAACTCCCAGGTCATAGTCCATCATTATGTTCTGGTCATGCTCGTAGTGGTGCGCAACACCAGGTTATTGAGGAACCACATATTAAGTGCATCACGCGTGATACACTTTTATTCATGGGAGATGTGAGTATAAGAGAGTTGCGGAATCACGGTGGTGACGTGATAGATCGCGTGGTTCGCGGAGAAGTGATCACCATAACTCGCTCTGGCAAGAATGTAGCCGAGTTGAAGCCATTACAAAGTGGGGGCTTACCGACTGAAATAGCGATATCTAGACGTCGGCTGCTTCCTGCAGCCGATCATGATTCATTGCGAGCTGATATAGATCAAGTCCTGGATCCATCAATATGACTCCTGAGACTCGATTCCCCGTAGGAATCGTCGATACCTCGACTCTTCTAGTTATTGGACAACTTCATAACACGGACGATCTACCGAGAGAGCTAATGATAACCGCAGTGACTCTTGCAGAGCTTTCCGTGGGTCCACTAGTTGCCCGCGATGAGCGGGAACGAGCGGCAAGACAGGCACACCTTCAACAAGCCGAAGCAGATTTCAATCCGTTGCCCTTCGATGCTGAAGCTGCAAGAGCATTTGGAAGGGTAGCAGCCTCTCTACGCCGCGTCGGCCGGAAGACCTCGGCTCGAGCGTATGACGCAATGATCGCCGCAATAGCGATATCAAATAACCTTCCTCTCTTCACCTGTAACCCGGCGGATTTTATCGGTATAGATGATTTAAGTGTCTTTTCTGTTCCGATGCCAGAAATCCCTCATTCCAATTAATGGCCGACAATTTTTGACGCTCCTTTCAGTATCATGAGCATAATTTTTGACCCTAGCGCGCGGCGTAACAGTTACCGAACACTGGGCCGATGTATTGAATCCTGCCCCCGGATTTATCCGTGGAGGGGATTCAAATTTCTGGTTCTGCTTATCGGCAGATTGCATCTCAATCGTTAGATATGTCCGATCAATAAGATGACATTCGCAACCGCCAAAACGATACCCACCAGAGCGCCTAACACTGCTAGCCTTGCGAGTCCAAAGGATCCAACCCTGTCAATATCCTGGTCCATGCTCTCTGCAAGTTCGCCGACCGCTTCTTCCGCTCGACGCAGCCCAGAGCGGTCTACGATCAAGCTAAGCATGTCGTCAACTTCAACCACTTCCGAATCTCGAACTCGAGCAAGATAGTCTCTCATTCGAAGTCGTGCCGATTGAAGCTTCCCAGTCGCCAACTCCCGCAGGAAGAGTCGGCTCTCTGGAAAGCTCTTTTTTTTTGGAGACTTTGAACGTCGATGTTGAGCCTCTGCGATATCTGAAACAATTCGATCCGCTTCTACGAACCTGTGCAGCACGCTCTCGCAACTAAACAAGACACCGTGATCTAAACCGGCCAGATCGTATTCCGCTTGAAAGTACCCAGAATCACCCGCGAAATAAGTACTGAAGAAATCCTTCGCCCTCTTCTTATATAGGGCACTTTTAGTATTCAACATGACAACGCATCGTCCATAGGCCATCACCTGGACAAATTCTCTTGAGCTCCACCTACTCTCAATGACATTTGCGGCTCTTGAAATTGGAACATCGCGCCAGCCTTCATCGCCAGTTAAGAGTCCATATAACTCCAGCGAATTGGAGGAACTCGATACGAACCCTTCTGCCCCATCCAAGCCAGGATGAACTCCACGAAATTCGAATATTTTGAAATCATGAATAATTTTGATTTCTTCTTCGAGCTTCGCGTACTCTATACCCTCTAGTTCGCTAACGACCCTAAGAAGCATGTCCCTAATGGAGTGTTGAGGATGTCCATCCAGTGTCGCACCATAGTGGCAAGAATCATTCCAGCGCGTACCAGACAAGCTATGAGACAGAGCAATAAGTTGGTCTACATGGTCTCCGCTGCCAATGTCGACCATGAACCAGGCTACTTTTACGTCGCTCGAAGGACTAATGGTGACGAGAATTTGCGATGACGCAACACCGCGGTAGTTGATGACAACTGTTCCGTCAAAAACAAACCGATGATAATCCTTGCCGAGTTCTCCAACTACCGATTCCAAGACCAGCCTGTACTGCGGTCCCAGACTCTCGACTTTGCTTATTGGTACGAGCCTCTTGCTGTCGCTCGGCTCATTTTTGTCGCCGGAGTTCGAAGTCATTGACGACCATGAAACCCCTAATGCAACAAGGCAGCGGTCGGCGTACACTGAAGATGCGGTCCTAGATGTACTTTGCTACCATAGCAACATCACGGAAGCGCGTTCGATTAGAAGATGGGTCCCGAACCGGATGGAATGGGCGCACTTGAAAAACTGCCAGGCCTGCCGACTCCACCATTGCCGATAACGCACCGATTGGGAAGAAATGTACAGGCAATTTACGTTCCTCGGGCCCTGTCGCAAGTGAATTGAAATCAGCCTCGGAAATCGCAACTTCCTCAAAGCCACCGTTACTGTCAAACTGAGTTACGGTGTACTGATGTTGCTGGTTTGGCGACAGACACGTCGCTATGTACAGCAAGCCTCCTTCCTCTAGTCGCTGAGCAAGCTGAGTTAGCATGCCTTGCACCTCGCCGACACTGATGTGCTGGAGGACATGGCTAAGGAGAATAACTTCGTATTTTTTACTCTGGTCCACCTCTTCGAGGGACGCATAAATGGAGAATCGTCTGCTTCCGGGATCTAAAAGGTTAACCAGGGCTGTAAGTTCGTTCCTTCGTTTCTGGTCTGGTTCAACAAGATCTCCAGAACTGAAGTACGGCTCCAACTGCGACATAATACGTCCAAGACCCGCTCCTACGTCCAAGATGGATCGTGGTGGCTCGATGTCCATCACCATACGGGATAGGTCGAGCAATACTCGTTGCTCATCATCGCTCCACTGCTGCGCATACCCGGTCTCACTAATCAATATTTGAGTTAGCAAGTCATTCTCGTCAGGATAAAAGTACCTGGTGGACGATTGGTTGGCCGACACGACACTCATTCTATTCCCCAAGACTTCTCACACAATCGCCGCTCTCACCCCTTGCAACCAGGAGACCTCAATGGCAAAGACTTTAGAAGCCACAAAATAGTGGTCGGCAACGGTTTATCACAGGCAATGACAAAGCGCCTATTCTCTGACCCGCCAGGACCTCAACTGGTAACAACATGTTGACCAGGGTTGTAGGAAAATTACTCTCAATTCTCGTCGCCCGATCCAGGAATTTTACTGTAGCAACAACTATTTGCAGAGGATCTCTCTCCTCCCTGAAAAAAACAGACACCCGTGCTGACTTTGCTGCTTCGACACCGATTTCACTTCTACCATCCAAAGTGGAATCTCAGCTTCTACTCGTCGGACATTTTGACCAAGGACGGTAACCCTAAGACCGACATCAAACTTGGTTATGCACCAGGTATTGCGGCACCCGGCTCAAGGAAATCATTACCCAGGTGTGAGTCTTTCGAGGGGCTGATGTTGACTGAACTTGAGACCATGTTTGATCACGTCCATCTTCTCGTTGGTGCAGGTCTCCAATATGGCATCCATCGTCTCGTCAAAGAGATCAAGGGTCGGTCGTCTCGGTGGCTTGCGTGATGAGTTTCCACGTCTTTTTTACAGGCTCGCTAGCGCTGTCGGACAAACTCATACTTCGTCGCTACAGTCGGCGGTGCCCCGCTAGAGATCATCAAGCAGTACGTGGCCAATCAGCGCAACCTTTGAGCGCAGGTCTCAGGGCTTCACCCTGGTGGGGCTCTACATCCCCATGGCTAAAGCCAGGGGATTGTGCCCCACACCCCATTCTGGTAACGGCCACGAAGCCGAAGTTGGCTAGGGCCCAAGTGCGGT
>JAKBHQ010000187.1 GCA_021836665.1 Thermoplasmata archaeon | reverse complement strand
GGCTCTCCCCATCGATCCTCCCACCACCAGGGGGAGTCCAGGCCCAATCGGCGCCATCTCTCGGGTAACCGACACGATGAAGCATTAGAAGTTCAAAGCGGTCATTTATTGTTCGGTATATGATTACCGACGCACCTATGAAGTGAGGCAACTCTTCACCATCTTCTCCCCCCATCGGCTATCAAATATAAGGTTTAGAAAGTCTGAGGGTATCACCAGTGGACCAATATGGACATTAGCCCCTGTCGAGTTCGAGAGGATCTGCTACTACCCTTTCGGCGAACCTTTGCAGGTTCAATTTCCAGATTCGGCCGAGTACCTTCTTCGCCACAAATGGGCCGATCGGAGCTATAAAGATCGCAGGGAAATTCAGATCTTCTCGCCACGTCAAGAGGGTCTGTTTTTCGCCAATTTCATCCAAAGATAAGGATCCCGAGCCAGAGACGACACCTGAGTGCTGGATTGTTATCTCAGAACCCTCTTCCCAGTTTGTAATTTCCATCTTGTCTCTGAGTCGAATTGGACCGACTTTTGTAAGGCAGACAAATTTAGTTCCAATGCCCGATCTCGAAGACGAGGTGAATGTGATCGATTCAGCGTCAGACATCCAGTTGACATGATCATCGATTCGCGACAAGTAGCTCCATACCAGCTCCTTTGGCCGCTTTATCGTCTGGGTAATTCTGATTTGGGCCCTCAAAACCTGCTAACTCGCCTCCTGGGCTGCTTCGCCCTTGGTTAGATCAGAGGTGGCCTGTTCAGGAGAGACTACGTTGATTGCAACCCCGGTACCGAGCTCGAATCCTGCGGTGGTGGTCAACTTGGGAACTAGATGGATATGCCAGTGAAAATTGCCAAAGCTTCTATATGGAGCCGAATGGAGAACGAGATTGTAGGAGATCTGGCCGAGTGCGGACTCTAACTTCTTGATCGCATTTTTCACAGCCTTGCCGACGGAACTTAGGGCGGATGTCGAACTTAGGTGAAGGTGAGACCCATGAGACCTCGGAATGATAAGGATCTCATAGGGTGACGCCGACCAGTACGGGGAGATCGTTATGGAATCCTCATCTGAATCAATTAGTCGGTCTCTTACCGTCTCTTCGATTTCAGTTGTAGCGCAAAGTAGACAGCCCCCCACAAACCGAGAGAAGCCGGCCATCTCCTCGGCTATTTCATGGGGCACAAAGGAGATGCCGATAAGTTGTCCATGGGGATGCTCTACCGAGGCCCCGGCTTCCCTGCCATAGTTAAGTAGCAGCTGGGAGTAGCGGATCACCTTAGACCTTGAGTGAGCGTCGAACCTGTCCCTAATCGCCGCCATAACGGTAGCTACCTGCGTGTCTTCGAGGCTGGACCAGCTTGCCGAGTGGTCGGGTGTTAGTACGAGTACCTCGTGCAACCCAGAGGCCGGAGCTTGGGTGAAGATCGGCCCCTTGTTAATCGTAACCATTGGCTCGTCTCCGGCGAAGGCGGGATAGAGGTTGGGCACAATTCGAACAGTCCAGCTGCCGCTGGGTCCGTAAGTTTCTAAGGCGGGCGGAGTCTCTTCCTCGAAGCCGGGGCAGAACGGACACGGTTTGGATGGATCCTGCTGAACCGGAAGTGAATGGCTCAGAAAGGCGGAGGGACGGTAGGCTCTCACCTGCGATACCGCTACCCACCTACCGGTGAGCGGATCCAATCTAAGCTGGTTAGTGATCGACTGCACCTGAGTCCTCCATACGACTAAAGAAATGACGCGCCGTCAGGGCAGACTAGTGGGAACTATAACCCATCTTGCACGGATACATCTAGTATCTCCTACACGGTTTCAACAAAAGTTTCGACATATGATTTCGTAACTTAACAACAATGTCATGAAGATCTAAGCATCCTCGATGCTTGTTCTACTATAGGGAGGTGACAAGCGTCATGAAATCGATCTATTTCGATGCCGCCTCGACTGTTGCCATGCGTCCCGAAGCGATCTCTGCCTACTGCGATGCCGCGGGCCAATTCTTTGCGAACCCATCATCGTCCCATCTACTTGGCTCTCAGGCGAAGGCAGTTTTGGAAGGAGCGAGGGAAAGCGTCGCTGCTATTTTAGGGGCTAGTCCTTCACAAATAATCTTTAACTCTGGAGCCACCGAGTCCGCCAACACCTTTGTCGCCTCGATACCAAAAGATACAATCGCTATCGTGAGTCCGATAGAGCATCACTGTGTGCTTGACCCAGCGATGAGGTCTAATTCCCTATTAATGAATGTAAATCGAGATGGCAAAGTCGACCTTGTGCACCTTAAGGAGATTTTCAAAGAGCGACGCAATGCTATAGGGATGGTCTTTCTGATGGCCGTGAACAATGAAACGGGAGTTATTCAGCCCATTGACTACGTGGCGAGCTTAATTAAGAAGTACTCGCCCTCCGCCAAATTGATCGTCGACGCAGTGCAAGGCGCAAATTGGCTCGAACTGAAGGGACTTTTGCATCTGGTAGACGGTGCATTTCTAGCGGCCCATAAATTTGGAGGGCCAAAGGGCTTTGGAATACTTCTCAAAAGGGGCGATGGATGGGTAACACCCCTCATCGTCGGGGGAGGACAGGAGTTCGACCTAAGGAGTGGTACTCAAGATCCGTCCGCCGCTACCTCTGCTGCGCGGGCGCTGGAGATGGCGCAGAGCGAGATTAATGACCACAACGAGAAGGCAATTGTGATGCGCCAAGCGATACTCTCGCAGCTAGATGAGGTTAAAGATGATGTCATATTCTGTACCGATGGACCTGAAACGGTTCCTGGTATTCTTTCGATGATCGTGCCCGGTGCAAACTCGGAGGAACTCCTTTTTCTACTAGACGAGGCTGGACTTTGCGCTTCGGCTGGCTCGGCGTGTGCTTCGGGTGCACTTGAACCGTCCCACGTCCTGGTATCTATGGGTTACACCAAGGCTCAGGCCCGTTCTTCCCTCCGGCTCTCCTTCACCGGAGATGAGGGTGAAGAAACTGCGATAGCCGCTGGGGGGATAGTCGTGGATGTTATCAAGAGGCTGGTCAAAGCTTGAACCTCGGCGTCGGAAATCCTATTTATGACATCTTGTTGCTCGCACATGTGATCATCGGAATGGTCGGCTATTTTTCCACTTCACTGACAAGCTGGATGGCAAACCTCTACTTAAGAGACCCTAGCCATCCAGGCCTCGGGAGGTATTTCAACGGCAAGATCAACTGGGCATCTCGGATGATCGTCCTCGTCCCCGTATTCGGCCTAGTGGTCGCTTGGGCGGGATCTCTCTGGTCAGACTTTTCGCAGCCCTGGTTTATCTCGGCCGTAGGGATCTGGTTTGTTACCGCAGCGATAGTTTCAATCTTCATATGGCCGGTAGAGAAGTCGATACATCTTGCATTGGAAGACCGGAATTATGCCGGCGGATCACAGGACCAACGAGTCAAAAGGGCGGTATTCGTCGGAGGCTTGAGTTCCATAGGCTATGTGGCGGCCTTTTACCTAATGCTTTTCAAGCCATAGCAGCTACGGTTACTTTTTGGCAGTCTTTTCGCTAGCCTTCCACGAGCGTCACTGCGGTGAACTTCAACCATGATTCGTTTTAGGCCAAAAGACCGCTCGCCGTCTGGGTATCTGCAATGGATATCCAATACCAACGTAGGGTAACTCAATTGCGCCCTATTTGCCACGAGGGTGGATACGAAGCTGTCTGAGTACGCCAAAGAGGACAACGCCAAGTATCGGACAACACGGCTTGGCTATAGCGCCCCGAAGATAAGGGCTCGCAACTGATGCTAGTTAAGCTCGTTGTAGTGTGCTCATATGTAGTGGTGAGCCTATCAGAACGGGCGGACCGAGTGGGAGTGAATGAGTTCACCGCCTACCGATGGTACAAGAGGGTAAGTTGCCCTTGCCTGCTCAGTGGGTTGAGAAGCTCATCCTGGCGAAGACCGATGGTGCGGCTTCGGTGGAGAACACCCAAACGGTCATTTACGCTCGGGTGTCGTCCGACGATTAACGGGCAGATTGAGACCGGTACTGTCCGACCCCGACCAATAGGGCTATATTTTGTTAGCCCTTGCCGCAGTTCGGCTTCTTGCCATGGTTGGCCTTTTTCTTCGTACGTAGCCTGCGCTTATTGGTTCTTTTAGACATAGGCAGAAGAGCATAGTCGACTCCATTAGACCAACTACCAAGTTTTGTGCGCGAAAATGCGGATTAGCAACTCTTGCGTTTGCCTTGTTATCTAGGGATCCTTGTCAAACTTGCGCCGATGGGGCTGTTGGTTAGGTGAATTCTTTAGTTTCACTGTTCGGCCAAATTGCCCGGTAAACTGCTAGTGGGAACCGAGGTTGGCTAGGCGTACACTTGCAAAGCTGTTCCCGTTCTAGCTGGAGGGTCGTGTGGCTTGGCTATTGCGAGATGCTGACGTTTTGGGTAGCGTCGAGGTGCACTCCGGCTTCTATGCCCTGGTTGGTCCGTCCGCTATTGGTGACAGCGAAAAGATAGTCGTCTGTTCAAAGGCTAAGATTGCCCACTCTCTTGGGTCTCCCAGTGCAATTGTTGCTGTGTTTTGCGACCGATCCATGAGGGTGATAAGCGTCCATCACCTCCGAAAGGGTCGAGTTTCGCGACCCTGCGTCAGGTCGAGTTGGCTACTGCTCGCTAACGAGAGGGTCGCCCAAGGATGGTCGATTCATGTCGGGGATCAACTTGAACTTCGCATTTGACGACGAGCTTGAACCGAAAGCATTTGAATTCGTTCAGTTCGATAGGCCTCCAATGTGGTAGAAGTTTCGATTTTGCCAAGGTCAAGAGGTTTGCTAGTGCTTTTCAGGTAAGGCCCCTGGACTATTTGTCTCCGCCGATATCCAACTAGCCTTGAGGCGATTGGACTTTGCGCTTGGAGGAAGAGTTGGGTGTTGCTCCTAGTCAACCTGGCGATGCTGTAGAGGAACCTCGAGTGGGTTCCTTGGTGCTAGTTGGGACTCCGATCGGTAATCTTTCCGATCTCAGCGAGCGGGCGAAGAATACGCTCATGTCGGCCGATTGTCTCGTGGCAGAAGATACGAGAAACGCCAAGAAACTTCTTTCCTACCTAGGCATCAAAGGGCAGAAGACGGTGTCGCTGTATGGCGAAAGACGGGTGGAAGCTAGACGGATTGCCGAATGGGTAGTCTCGGGCCAGGTAGTGGCCTTGACCTCAGATGCTGGAATGCCCGGAGTATCCGACCCGGGTGCAGAAGTGGTCAAAGAGGTGCGACTCGCTGGCGCAAAAGTGACTGTGGTGCCTGGTCCATCGGCATTGACCTCGGCGATAGCGCTGTGTGACTTTCCGGTCGACGATTTTCGCTTCGTTGGCTTCTTGGACAAAGTCGCATCGAAACGGCGAGAGGCTCTCAAGACGTTTAGGGACTCACGGATAGCGACGGTTGCCTTCGAGGCTCCCCATCGGATAGCCCAAAGTGTCGCCGACATTAAAGAGATTTACGGGGAGAACCATCGGATGCTACTGGCCAAGGAGTTGACGAAACTCTACGAGACCTCTTTGTCGGCAAGCGTAGGAGAGATCGAGCAATCAGAGATGGTGCTCGCCCCGAGAGGGGAGTATGTCATGGTCCTATCAGCCCTCTCGAAGCCAGAGCTATCTCAGCCAGAATTGATCCGAGTTTTTGGCCTTTTGAGTGATTTGAATCTAGGAGCCAAAGCGACTTCGGACCTCCTTGCGAACTTGACCGGCGTCTCAAAGAACGACGCTTACGCCCTCTATCAGGCGGAAAGATCAAAGCGATAGGTCTATAACGGCTAATTTCGCCGTCTTCTGACACAAGGGAATCGATCATTGCGCAGCTTCCTTCTACAGGCATCTACTGACAGAACTTGTCGTTCTGGGCGTGGGCAATTCGCATCGATCTACTTTGGGTGCGAAGAGGCCATAAATTCCTTAGCTGACAACTGGCTTTGCCTCAAATCGAAGCGAGTTTTGGCCACGGAAGCCATTCGGTGTCGTAGGCTATCTATTTGTGGATACGCAGGGACATGCAATGAATCAAAATACTAAGGATCGGTTTTTTATAACCACTCCAATTTATTACGTAAACGGTGTTCCCCACCTGGGACACGCTTACACCATGGTGGCGACTGACGCCTTTGCAAGGTGGCACAGGCTCAAAGGTGAGGAAGTTTTTTTTCTGACGGGCACAGATGAGCACGGTTTGAAGGTGGCTCAATCAGCCGCCGAAGAGGGATTGACTCCCAAGGAGTGGGTGGATAAAGTCTCGGTCGGTTTTGTTGAAGCTTGGGAAAAGCTTGGGATTGACTACGACGACTTCATACGCACGACCGAAGATCGACACTACAAAACCGTTTCGGCGTTTCTCCAGGCAATTTATGATAATGGCTACATTTATAAAGATCTTTATAAAGGTCTATACTGTGTGGCCTGCGAGGCGTACTACCAAAAGGCCGAACTTTTGGAGGGCGATCTCTGTCCGACACACCTTATAAAGGTCACGGAGATGGAGGAGGCCAACTACTTCTTCGCTCTGAGTCGCCTTCAAAATGACCTTCTAGCTTGGTATGAGGCGAATCCCAATGCTGCCATTCCCGAATCGAAGAGGAATGAGGCCTTGGGCTTTATCAAAGGGGGTCTCGAGGATATTTCGATCACCAGGACCTCGATGACTTGGGGCGTTCCCGTCCCATGGGACAAAGAACACGTCTTTTATGTTTGGTGTGACGCCTTGGTCAACTATGCGACTGCCGTGGGTTTCGGGGTAGACCAGGATAGATTCGACCAATGGTGGCCTAGTGTCCATCACGTGTTAGGCAAGGATATCCTGAGATTCCACCTCGTCTGGTGGCCGGCGATGTGTATGGCCGCAGGAGTTGCTCCACCCAGCCAACTGATAGTACATGGCTGGTTGCTCGTTGGGGGAGAAAAGATGGCTAAGAGCCGGGGGAATAAGGTAGACCCCCTCGAGTTGGTCTCTACTTATGGACTCGACCCGGTTCGCTTTTACCTGATGAGAGAGACTCCATTTGGGTCAGACGGTGACTTTAGCTACGAAGGGCTTGTTCAGAGGTCGAATTCGGAGCTTTCGAATAACTACGGCAACTTGCTTTCCAGGGTTATCGCCGTTGTGGTCTCCAAGCTTCACGGGGTGGCGCCAAAGGCCGCACCAGACTCCCCGATCGCAGCTGAAGTTGAAAGGCTGGCGCAGCAGGCAGCGGCTAAATGGGACTCGTTTGCCCCGAGTGAGGCGCTCGAATCCTCATGGGAGATCATAAGGGTGACAAACGCCTATTTGGAGGCGAATGAGCCTTGGAAGATGGAAGAGTCTGATGAGCTAAGGGAAATCCTAGGCTCGGCTCTAGAGGTGCTAAGGATAGTTAGTATCCTCGCCTATCCGGCCATCCCCACTACGGCGGCCGCCGTCTGGGGAAGGATAAATATGGACGGAGAGCTGGTCGATCAGAATATTTCTGACTCTTTGCGTTGGGGACAGTATCTGGGTGGTTCCTTGTTGGAAAAGCGAGAGCCGCTCTTTCCGCGACTTAGCCTGGAGAATTAGTGGACTCAAACATAGTCCAAGATCCGGCTGAGGCCAGATACTGGTTTGACTCTCATTGCCACCTCGACCCAATTACCTGCCAAGATGCAGCGCAGTTTGCGAAAGAGAACTCGGTGCTCGGAATGGTGGTCGTCGGGACGGACGCGCAGTCCAGCAGATCTGTCATCGAGGTGGCCAATAGGGTCTCGCATTCGGTTCCTGGGGTAGTTGCCTTATCATCTATTGGAGTCCACCCCCACGAAGCCGCCGATCCGCAAAAAGGTGACCTCGCTTTACTCGAAAGCGTAGTCGCAACTAGACCTAAAGGACTGGTGGGGCTGGGCGAATGCGGTCTTGACTACTATTACGAGTTTTCTCCTCGACTGGTGCAGATCGAGAGCTTTGCTAAGCAGATCGAAATAGCCAAAAAGTATGACCTAACTCTAGTTATCCATACTCGCGACGCATGGGATGACGCTTTTTCTGTTCTTGATGAGGCGGGCTGGCCCGATCGGGTGGTGTTCCACTGCTTTGTCGGTGGGATCGCTGAGGCTAGAAGGGTTCTTGATAAGGGCAGTTATATCTCGATTTCCGGGATTGTGACATTCAAGAACTCGGCCGAAGTTAAAGAAGTAGCAGCATTCGTGCCGACCGAGCGGATTCTGATAGAGACGGACTCACCCTATCTGACTCCAGTCCCTCACAGGGGGAAACCCAATACACCCGGATACGTTTCCTTCGTGGGAAATGAGGTGGCGAAGCTCCGAAATTGTGACATAAGTCACCTCCAGCGGGCAATCTGGGAAAATACCCTCAGAGCCTTTAATGCCTAATAAGCTGCCAATACCCCATCCTAGTGCAATGATGTCAGACTTAGGCACCCTTTTTAAGGGAATTTAGGGCTAAACTTCTGCGAAGCGTAATTGACTTCTCGTATGAGTCTTATGCGCTCCGTCGTCGGCATGTAGTCGATGGCCTGTTTTTATCCCCCAGTGGAAGGATAAGGTCCTGGAGGCATTCAGCCACAGGAGGAAGTTCGCTCTAGCACCCTTGGGTGCTGGAATTGCGGCCTTAGTCATCCCATTCTTGCCGGTAGGCCAGAGTGGTTGGCAGTCGGGCCAAAGTGATTACGGAGTTAATAACAACGTCGTAATGGCAATTTCCCCCTCAAAGTTAGTCGCCGACCTGACACCGGTTGTAAAGACGGAGACGCCACCAAGTGCGTTGAGTCCAGCAAGTGGTGCGGTTGGAGGTTATTCGGATGTACAGCTTTCGGTATCGACAGTGATTAAACCGACCTTAGGTGTTAGTTCGCCCGCGCAAATGATTGCTCAGGCCGATACTGCAGCTATGGTTCTAATCGCCCCGAAAGGCCCGGTTGCCCCACCCCCAGCAGTTGCTACTGCTGCGGGAGGAAATATGGGTTCATCGGAAAATCAGCATGTAGTAGTAGGGATGGCCTCGTGGTATGGGGCTCCACCCGGTACTTGTGCATCGCCATATTTGCCATTTGGCACTCGAGTTAGCTTGGTCAACTTGGACAATGGTGCCCACACAGTGTGCATCGTTGCCGATAGGGGACCATATCTCGATGGCAGAATCTTAGACTTGTCAACGTGGAGCTTTTCGCAACTCGAAAGCACCTACATAGGCGTAATTCCAGTGAGGGCTAGTTGGTGATCTAATTTGGCGAAATCAAGTTGTCGGGACTGACCAAGTCGGAACTACTTAGGCGACTTGAAGTTGCTGGCGTGAGACCATCTAAGGCCCTTGGGCAAAATTTCCTAATTGACGCTAACGTGGCCCAACGAATTGCGAGACTCGCTTCGGGGGCTGGTGGTCGCAGATATATTGAAGTCGGCCCGGGGGCTGGAGCTCTGACCGTCGCACTTGCGCCGATGGCGGAAGCCGTCCTTGCTATCGAAGCGGATCGGTACGTGATCCCGATCCTCTTCGACGTTCTCGCCCAACGTGAGATATCCAATGTCAAAGTTCTTCATCAGGATGTGATGGATTTCTCTTGGTGTAACGAATTAGACCAGGGTGAGTCCTATTGCCTGTGTGCAAATCTCCCCTACAACATCGCTGCGACACTGATCGTGCGGATTTTGGAGGAGGTCCCCTCCATAGATCGCCTCGTGGTTATGGTCCAAGACGAGGTTGGGAGGCGCATTGCTTCTGACCCAGGAACGCGGCAATATTCGGGTGTTTCGGCCAAGATTGCCTACTGGGCAACCACTAAAATTGCATTTTCGGTCTCACCCTCAGTATTTTTTCCTCAGCCTAACGTAGAATCTGTTGTGATCGATGTCACTAGGCGGGCAGTGGCGCCGATCTCTGAAGCGACTTATGGACTATTTTCCGATATTATCAAGGCGGGTTTTTCCAGAAGGCGCCAGATGTTGAGACGCTCGCTGGCGGGTATAGCGGATATTGGCATCTTGGATTCGGTAGGCATAGAACCTTCATTGCGGGCAGAAAAACTTTCCTACCTGGATTTTCTAAAGATTGCCGAAGCGCTCGTTGGGAGTGATAGGGGACGCGAGTGACCGTAGAGGGCGAAGTATTGGATTCCTTGAAGATTGATCTACCGGTTGAAGGGCTAGCGCCGGCCAAATTGACAAAGTGGCTCAAAGTGGGAGAGCCCGACGAATCTGGTTATCACCAGATAGAGTCGGAGATGGTATCCGTCTCTCTTTTTGATCATGTCAAACTGACCGACGGCGACGGGGTGTCGATCAACGATCCCCTCGGAGTCTTGTCCGAGCGCAAAGACTCCGTTGGCGAAATACCTACTGACTCAAACAACATCGTCCAAATGGCACTTTCGGCGTGTGGTATGAGGGCGCATGCAAGCCTGGATAAGCAGATTCCACCGGGGGCAGGTCTCGGTGGAGGTAGCGCCGATGCGGCCTGCGTGCTAAGGCTTTTGGGCCGGGCCGGCGATCTGGAATTAGCACTGAAGCTTGGTTCAGATGTCCCCTTTTGTCTAGCAGGAGGTAGGGCTCTCGTTTCGGGCAGGGGAGAGAAGGTAGAGTATCTCGAATTCGAAGAAGAGGAGTTTGCTCTTGTTCTTCTACCATTTGGTATCTCAACAGGGGATGTCTACCGGGCATTTGATGATATTGGCGGCAAGGGAACAAATCACCTGCTCAATGCGGCAAAGGTCGTCTCGCCTCAGCTCAACTCCGCCTACTTGGAACTTTGCAAGATAGTAGGGCTTGAACCTCATCTAGCGGGGAGCGGCTCGAGCCTTTACTTCGGCCTGGACGGGATTGACTGGGATGACTTGGTGACGATACTGACAGCGGGTGCTACGCCAGATTCAAAGGGAAGGTATAGCTTTGCGCTAGCCGGAGTGAGAGCTACCATGCTGAGAGTCAAGACGACACCCCCGGCATTTTTGGTGGAATAATCTCTTTGATCGCTAATGAATTGATTTCGAGCCGTTTGGCTATGGCCAGCAGGCACAAATAGTGAAGCTAGGGCTGGTCGGTCCCGATAAGTATTAACGTAACAGAGCCCCGAGTCACCCAAAGGTGTTCGGGGCTAGTTGTCTCGGGATATCGAGAAATCCTGCCGGCAGGTGGGTCTGTTGGCAGCTTTGTGGCTGAAGTCAGCCACAAAGCTACTTGCTAGACCTTCTCTGCCAACGAGTCTTTTTCAACATCTTCTTATGCTTCTTCTTGCGCATTCGTTTGCGCCGTTTTTTAATGAGTGAGCCCATGGCAAATTGAGGCTAGTTGCTTTTCTGCCTCGGCCTATCCCTAAAGGGAATCAATGCGGCCGATATGGCGAGAATCTCTTACTGATTTTGTTCAACGCAGGTTATCGGAGAGTGGCGAATATCCCATTTGGGATTTCGAATGAGTGTCAAAGACTAGAGGTTGTCGAATCCAAAGTGTTCAATGCCTTCGAGGATCCCATTGGCGAATGTCTGTTTTGCAAAATAGACCTTGGGGCGGCCTTTGAGGTGATTTATCTCGACGCTATGATTGCCCACCACAACGCCGAGGGTCACTCCTCCGAGCATCTCCTCGTCGTTCCCTGAATTGCCGGCAGTCAACATCCGGTTTAGCGGTATTCCCCATTTGTAGCTCAAGTACCTAATCGCATTGCCTTTGGACGCCCTTGCCGGAAGGACATCTAGAAATCTTTGGTGGGAGTAGACGAGGTGTGCCCGCAGGTTGTTGGATCTTAGAATTGCTGCAACTTCTTGAACTCCCGGAAACCTCCTCAGATCGACGTTGTAGCTGATCTTGTGTTCTCCCTGGTTATACCGGCTCTGGGGCGTTAGCCCTTCTATAGCGCCGATTAGGGCCTTTAGATCGTCTCTCCTCCACTGGTGGGAGATATGAG
>JAKBHQ010000178.1 GCA_021836665.1 Thermoplasmata archaeon | reverse complement strand
TAACACACAACCGCTTCATTCCCAAGATCGAGCCGGTAACCAAAGAACTAGTTGACTATCTCAATGCGACGACATTCCCCTACTCTTTGCTGGATTTCACGGAGCAGGTCAGTGTGTGACGTCTATAGTACCCTCAGAGTACTCCTCAGGAGCCTCTGTATCGAGAGGACACATCACCCATGCCGGCAACGTTCATGTGCGTACCCAGCTTGTAGAGTCCGCCTGGTCCTACCAGCACGGTCCGAGCACTGGAGTTGCGATGAAAGCCCGTCAGAGTGACCTTCAAAAAGAGGTGATCGACCGGGCCTGGAATGCCCAGCTGCGTCTGTGTGGGCGGTTCCGACGCCTCGCTGGCAGAAAGGACTCAAGGAACACCGTAGTTACAGCGATCGCAAGAGAGCTCGCCGGGTTCGTTTACGTAGAGATGACCTCTTGAGATGAGATCACTAGTTTCGACATCTTCATCTCAGACATCACCGCAGCCAAAGCCCGTAGTACCGTCGCGTCCCGTTTCCGTCACGGATAGCCGCTGGATATGTGTCGGCCAGCTGGCAGCGGGCCGACATCGCAGTACCTGCTCTGATGCTTGTCGTTCTAAGGCATACAGGCTTCGTCACCAGCCTCGCACTACAATCTCCGAGCTTCTGTCATTGCTACCCAGAAAGGCCGATACCACTTACGAGTGCCCAGCCCGCAATATACGCCTCCGTGGCCAACAGCACTGTGAATGTAGAAGCTTCATGGCTAAGGTTGGTCCGGGTGGAATCTGTCCGGGTTGCGATGAACCAGTCGCCTTCAGTAAGCTTTTTGACAGCTAACACAGTTAGTCAAGTCCTGCACATGACCCACTTCGACCAACTACTTGTCCCCCCAAGGTGTCTGACAATGTCATCTGCACCTGTTGTAGTTCTGTCACCTGTAACCCAAAACAAAAGGGACATCCTTCTGCGGTCACCTCGCCAATCGTCGCCAGAGGTGTCCGTTGTTCACCAGGCGCGCCAGCCTCCCGCCGTCGCAGACCAGATCCCCGTCATCTCTTTGGCGCTGGTTCATGCCAGTGCCGTACCAAGTTTGGGGCAACTTTCTGCGGATAGACAAACTGCGGTTCCGACCCGCGTACATGAGAGTGGCGGAGGCACGATCCACGATAGGCTGGCGCGCCTGGCGAGCACCGGAGCCCGACCGCCACCTGTACCTTGGGTGACGACGGGGTAGCGTAGCAGCTGCCGCCCCGGTGCCAAGGTCGTTCGCCCTTGCTTCACTGGATGCGATTTACTTTGAACCTAAGATCCCATCGCCTGCTCAGTTACGATGTTGCCAAAAGGACCTCTGGTTCATCGCGCCCTAAAACCTTTTCAAAACAATTTATTCAGCTGACTTGACAAGCCGTTCCACATGAGAGATGCCCAGAGGCACCGTGGTTTCAATTGTATCGGATAGCCCCGAAGTTTGCGAAGCTGAATTGTTGGCCGGAGTACTTAAATGTCCGTCGTGTGACGGAACTCTTCGACCATGGGGTTATGCGAGGTGGAGAACCATTCGCATGGCTGAAGGCACAAAGAAGTTTCGCCCAACGGACGGCAGTCACACCCAGACAGGCCGAGATACACCGGGACCTCAAAATAAAAGAGCTCGGTTGCTAGCTGGATTTCGAACCAGAGGCGCCTTAGCAATAATCCCAGTTCAGGGGATCGCGTAGTAACACGACTTAAGTGTCGAAACGCGTCCATTTACCATGCTAAAGCATCATTTATGGGGTAGTTGTGTGCCTATTATCTCAATAGGTGCGGGCTGAAGGAGGGAAGTTCTCCACAAGCCATCCAAGGGGCCATGCACCTCTACCCAGGACTCCAAAGACGACCGTGGCAAATAGAATTCGCATCGAGATGGGTGACACGACGGGAATTCCCAGCGGAGTCCCGGCAGGTATGTTACGCCCAAAGCGCCGACTTTTTTGATCTCGGGGCTAGGCAAATTGATACAATTTTCTGACATTGGAGGTGATTTACAGCTAAGCCCCTTAGCCAGGAAGTCGCTACCAGGATCGACTCATCCAGGTTGACTTTTATTTTCTCAGGAGGAGTCACGGATTAGCGCGGAATCGCCAGATATTTATACTCAAGGAACTCCTCGATGCCGATGCGACCACCTTCACGGCCAAGTCCAGACTGCTTGACACCTCCAAAAGGTGCTCCTGGATTCGAGACGATACCGGTATTGATGCCAGCCATGCCCACTTCGATCTCGTCGCTAAGTCGAAGTGCGCGATCGATGTCCTGGGTGAAGATGTAGCCGACTAGTCCCCACTCCGTGTCGTTGGCGAGTGAGATGGCTTCGGATTCGTCCTCAAAAGGAATTACTGGGGCCACTGGCCCGAAGATTTCAGTGTTCATCAACAGCGAGTCGGGGTGTACGTTGGCCAGTACGGTAGGCTCGTAGAAATAACCAGCGCCGTCACGACGACGGCCACCGACGATGATTTCTGCATTTCGACTGAGCGCATCGTCGACGAGGAGTTGCACCTTCTCCAGTGCAGCTGTGTCAATCAACGGGCCGACGTCGGTTCCTGGGAGTGAGCCGTCTCCGACTGTGAGTTCACCCATCCGTGTTGCCAATTTGGCAGAAAAGTCCGCTGCAACCGAGTGGTGGACGAGAAAGCGATTCGCCGCCGTACAGGCCTCCCCCATATTGCGTAACTTAGCCATCATCGCCCCGTTGACGGCGCGGTCGATATCCGCATCTTCGCAAACCACAAATGGGGCATTGCCGCCGAGTTCCATTGAGGACCGCATCACGTGCTGAGCTGCTTGAGCCAGTAGAAGCTTACCGACATCGGTTGAGCCAGTGAAGCTTACTTTACGAGCGATGCCGCTTCTCATCCAGGCCCCTACAACTTTGGGCGCATCAGAGGAGGTTACAACGTTCAGTACGCCCTTGGGCAATCCGGCTTCACGCAAGATCTGGACCAGCGCCAGCGAGGTGAGTGGGGTCTGTGGGGCGGGCTTGAATACCATGGTACAGCCGCTAGCGATAGCCGGGCCTATTTTTCGAGTAGCCATTGCCAGCGGAAAGTTCCACGGAGTGATGAGTACGCAAGGCCCAACTGGTAAGCGAGTGACGAGTATCCGGTTCTTGCCGTCGCCCGAATTGGTATAGTCACCCGGTATGCGAACGGCTTCTTCGGAGAACCATCTGAGGAACTCTGCCCCGTATGCTACTTCGCCGCGAGCTTCAGCCAAGGGCTTCCCCATTTCGGCGGTCATTAATGCTGCAAGGTCTTCGGTCCGCTGAATAATAATGTCGTAAGCTCTGCGGAGGATTTCGCTGCGCTCACGGGGCGAAGTTTTCGCCCAACTTGCCTGCGTGTTTCCAGCCACTGCGATCGCCCGCTCGGCATCGGCTTCGGAACCGTCAGCTACAGAAGTGAGGGTTTTGCCAGTAGCGGGATTCTCCACTGCAAAGGTTCTCCCCTTTTCGGCCTCGATCCACTCGTCGTTGATGTAGAGACCCGTATTGAGCCCATGGACTATGGACTGCACGTCTCGGTTCCTTGTGTTCATTTTCGTTCTCCTTGTTCTGGTGTTCTCTTATCGAGGCGATGATTCATCGAGTAGTTCGGCTAAGTGCAGGACTCGGCGTTCAGGTTCTAACTGTAAGACTTGCATTTGACAGCTGAACCCGTCGGCCAGAACCGGGACTCCCTCAGCTGTTTCGCCAAGAGCGGGGGCAAGAGCCAGTTGCGCAACGTCCATTGAGATATCGAAGTGTTCTGCCTCGAAGCCGAAGTTGCCTGCGACTCCGCAGCAGCCAGTAGCCTCGCGAATTTTTTTGATGCCGAGAGCCCGCAGGGCTGCTTTCTGCGAATCTGCACCAAATACTGAGTACTCGTGGCAATGAACTTGTAATGTGACCTCTTGTGGTGGCACGCCACCTTTCCAATCGGGGCGCCAGCCAGCTTCACTCAACTCGACTATCATAGTTGCAAAGCACCGGATCCTTTCGGAGACGCGAAGTGCGGCGTCGGTATGGACGAGCTCAGGCAGGTCTCGCTTCAGGCAGGCGGCGCAACTTGGTTCGAGCAGTACAATTGGCCGGTCTGTACCGTCGTCAAGAGTCCGGACAGTCCGCTCAAGCACTTTTTTCGCTGCGGCGAGCTGTCCCGTTGAGATGAGGGTCAGGCCACAACAGACGCTCGAGTTGCACTCTACAGTGTTGCCCGACGCATTGAGCACGCGCTGCGCTGCTCCGGCTGCTTTTGGGCGAAATCCCTTAGTGAAGCTGTCAATGACCAATACGATATCGGATCGATCTGGTTGGTTTTGGGTCTCTTCTGGGTTTACAAGTGCCCGACGAAGGTCACCAGCACTCGCAAACTTGGGCAAGCGACGTCTTGTAGAGACTCCGCCGAGGGCCGCTAGCGGCCTCGCTAAGGGAGATGAAAGAATTAGGTTGAGCGGTTGCGCAATCCGTCGAGTAACGCGTAGCCAGAGCGGTAACCAACCTAACGTATAATGGGACAGCGGTCGAACCCGATGTCGGTAGTAGTGGCTGAGGAACTCCGCCTTATATGCCGCCATGTCGACGCCCGCAGGACAGTCAACTGAGCAAGCTTTACAGGACAGGCAGAGGTCGAGGGCCTCGCGCACTTCCCCGGAGCGCCAGGTGCTGTCAATGTTCTTAGCGCCCCGAACCATCTCCTGGAGCACGCGCGATCTTCCCCGGGTCGAATCTTTCTCGTCCTTGGTCACTCGATAACTGGGACACATTACGCCGCCGGAACTGCTCCTGCAGCGGCCGATGCCAACGCAGCTCTGCACGGCGCGAACGAATGGGTCGATTTTGATCTGGGATGGAGAAGAGACTGGTAACGCGAAGTCGTAGTTAGAGCGCCACTGACTTTCGGAAACACCGTCGAGAGCTAGGTTGTCGATTAAAGGGTCTGGATCGACCAAAACGCCGGGATTGAGGATGCCGCTAGGATCCCACAAACGTTTGAAGCTTGCGAAGGCGTCGATCATCGATTTTGAATACATGATCGAGAGAAGTTCGCTTCTGGCTCGTCCATCGCCGTGCTCGCCGGAGAGCGAACCGCCGTGCGAGACAACCAGCTGAGCTGCGGCTAGCGAGAAGTCTCTCATAGTGGCTCGGCCTGATGGAGTCCGTGGGTCGAAGGTAATGCGAACATGTATGCATCCAGCGCCAAAGTGGCCATACATTAGCCCGCGTAACCCAAATCGTCCTAGTAGGTTTTGAAGGTCAGCTAGATAGTCAGCCAGGCGCTCCGGAGCCACAGCGGAGTCCTCCCAACCCGGCCACGTCTCTTCTCCGGTGGACAGTCGAGCGGAGAGTCCAGCGCCGTCTTCACGCACGCGCCACAACGAAACTCGTTCCTCTTCGGTCCCTACAATCCGACCTGCAACGAATCGTCCGTTCGAATTTAGCCTGGATAGTAGTTCATCAGCTTTCGTTTTCAAGGCGGGGCCGTCTTCTCCATCGAGGTCGACATAGAGCCAGGCCTTGCCTTCTGGTAATCCCTGGACTGACCTGTGGCCACGTAGGCGTCTCATGGTATCGACGATTGCCTCATCGATACCTTCGATAGCAGCAGGTGAAAATTCGAGAATGGTAGGGACATCCAGCGCTGCATCAACTACGTTCTTATAGCCGAGGCTCAGAAGTATCGAGGCGGCTTGGACGGGGACCAACTGCACCTTAGCACTTACAACAACCGCACAGGTTCCTTCACTTCCGGCAAGCGACCGAGCTACATCAAATCCGCGTTCCGGTAGTAAATTGGCGAGGTGGAAACCGGATACTTGGCGCGGAATCCGTTCGAGTTCGAGTCGGAATTCATGCATGTACCTTTCCGTCAGAGTGCGGAGGCCAGCGCTGAGTGCGACGGCTTTTGCAGTTGCTGGTTTGTCTCCGACCATTGTGGGCTCAAGACCGGTGCTTGTAGCAGTGATCTGAAAGCCGTCTGCGGTTACCAGGTTAAGAGCGACGATATGATCAGACGTCCGTCCATAGCGTACTGAGTGGTTCCCGCAGGCGTCGTTTGCTATGGAACCACCTAGGGTGGCTCGAGATTTGCTAGAAGGATCGGGTGCGAAGGTCAACTCTCCTCTGGTCTCTTGCTCTACTAGGCCTTGTAGTGTTGTCAGGACGATCCCCGCCTCTGCCGTAGCCTGCTTGGCCTCGCGGTCAACCTCGAACAATCTGTTCATATAACGGGAGAAGTCCAAGATGACGCCAGGGCCGATAGCTCCACCAGCCATCGATGTCCCGCCACCGCGTGAAATGACTGGCACGGCATATCGATGGCAAACCCGTAGTGTCGTGCTAACATCCTGTACGTTGTGAGGAAAGACAACGCCGAGGGGTTTGATACGGTAGTTCGAGGCGTCGTACGCATACTCAGCCGTTCGCCTGCTGGAGGTATCGATCTCGATAGCGAGTTCCTTCAAGGCTGAGATCCAGGGTTCATCCAAGTTATACGGCATAGCCGATCAGTACCTACAGTGCCTAGCCAGGGTATCCATGACGTAGCTCATGCCTTTTGGGCAGCCTGCAAGGCAGCATCGAGGCAACGGAGCCCGGTCGCTATCTCCTCAGAATCCACCGTCAAGGGGGGGATAATTCTGATTACATTACCGAGGGTGCCACAAGTCAGAAGGAGCAGGTTTTGCTCGACCGCAGCCTGTTGAACCGCGTTAGCAAGTGCCTGGTTCGGTTCTCCGGTCTCAGTGACAAACTCAATCGCCTGCATCAGGCCGAGACCCCTGACGTCGCCAATAAGTGAATTGCTCGCCTGGAGCTTTTCGAGTCCTTCACGTAGCTGCTCACCCCGGACCCGCGAGTTCTCTACGAGGTTTTCGTCGCGAATAACATCTAGGGTTGCCACTCCCGCTGCAGCTGAGACTGCATTGCCGCCGTAAGTTCCACCTTGTGAGCCTGGCCATGCCTTACTCATCAGTTCTACAGATGCAGCGATCGCCGATATGGGGAAACCACTGGCCAGTCCTTTGGCGGTAATAAGAATGTCCGGCGTGATGTCGCTATGCTGATGACCCCAAAATTTACCAGTGCGCCCGACGCCAGCTTGTACTTCATCGAGGATGAGAACAAAACCGTAGCGGTCGGCTCGCTCGCGAAGTCCTTCCAAGAAGCGCGGCGGCGATGGGAGGTATCCTCCATCACCGAGAACTGGCTCGATGATGAAGCCAGCGGTATCGGCTGGAGAGGAGACTGTCTGCAGCAGGTAATCCAGCTCCTTCAGCGCGAAGTCAATTGCTCTTTCAATTTCCCATCCATACCGGAAAGCATATGGAAAAGGTGCGATTTGCACACCCCCCATGATCGGGCTGAACCCGGAGCGGAACTTGGTGCCGGCTGTAGTTAAGGCTGCAGCGGCGACTGTTCGACCATGAAACCCGCCATGAAAAGCAATGATGTTTGGACGACCGGTAGCCATTCTTGCGAGCCGAATGGACGCTTCTACCGCTTCAGATCCAGAGTTCGCATAGAAGACACTGTCGAGGGCAGGTGGGAGTACCTCTCCGAGCCGCTCTGTAAGAGCGATCAAGGGTTTGTGCATGATCGTGGTGTACTGGGCATGGATGATAATACCGGCCTGCTCCCTGGCTGCTGCGACGACGCGGGGATGGCAGTGCCCTGTGCTCGTAACACCAATTCCAGTAGTGAAGTCGAGGTATTTTTTGCCGTCTGTGCCCCAGATCCAACTCCCGAGAGCCCTTTCCACAACAACGGGCGTGGCTTGTTTCAGTAATGGGCTGAGTGCGGTCATCGCGGTCTCCTCTGCTAAATCGCTTCTTTGAGGAGATTCTATAGGGAGAAGTTGTCAAGATCAAGCCGGATTGTTAACAATCCGATTGTTGAATACAGGAAGCGCCGAGTTGGCCCAGTATGCAGACGCCGGAAGTCGAACCTTTGGCTGGAAACGGTGAGGTCAGTAAGATCGATGCGAACGACCGTGGAGTTTTGGCTCCGCTAATAGCGCCGTCCCAACCCTTCCGTACAACTCCGAAGACTGGCCGTTAGTGCTGGGCACCGTTTTTGAGCAGTTCCTTAGTGCTACTGCTCAGTAACGGTGGCCCCGAGGAGAGGCTCAAGGCAATTCGTGCTCTTATGTCGTCGGCGTGTGGAGTTCCAGGTCACAGGCAATTTTGATGTGGTTGGCAAATATATTCCGTAGGATTGTCGACAATCCTACGGAATATATGTATACTATCTTCCTGGAAGCGGCATCACGACTCTTCACGGTGGTAGACGTGGCACTGGACTTCTGGAAAGGATGGAGTGACGCTATGGACCCTGGTGTCGTGGTCCTCACGGAAAGTGAGATCCGTGGGCTAACGAATCTTAATACTGAACTCGTTGATGCGGTTGAGGATGGATTCAAGGTCCTCGCCGCTGGCGGTGTGTCAACACCTCCTCCAATGATGTTCACAGTAGACTCCGATAATGAAGTCGACGTGAAGGCGGCCTGGGTTCGATCGTGGGGGATCCTCTCGATTAAAGTGGCAACCGGCTTCTTCGAAAACCCAGCTCTAGGACTACCCAGTGGTAATAGTGTTCTGCTTCTATTGGACGCGACAACCGGACAGACACGCGCCGTTCTACTCGAGGGTGGTTATCTCACAACTTTGAGGGCAGCGGCAGCGGGAGCGATTGCGGCAAAGTGGTTAGCACCAAGCGGTGCGGCAACCGTGGGAGTGATTGGAACGGGTCAACTTGCTAGATGGCATGCTCGGGCACTTTTGCTCGATAGGGAACTGGATTCGGTCTTAGTTTATGGCCGCAATCCTGATCGGGCTAATGCGCTAATAGACGATCTCAAGGAACACACCAATGCAAGAATAGCTCATTCAAAGAGTGTCCAGGAGGTCGTGGAAGCGAGCGATATTGTTGTCACTTGCACCTCCGCACATGAGATTCTGGTACGTTCGGAGTGGGTGCACCCGGGAATGCACATTACCGCCGCTGGAGCCGATGCAACAGGGAAGCAGGAACTGGATCCGGAAATTCTGTATCGAGCCGACCGAGTGGTGTGTGACTTGCGAGCTCAGGCGCTCACCCAAGGAGAGTGCCAACACGTCACAGACCCCAGCATGTCCAGCGATGGGTCGTGGTTGACGGAACTCGGAGACGTCGTAGCGGGTATGGCACCAGGACGGATCAAAGACGACGAAATAACGGTGTGTGACCTTACTGGCGTTGGTGTCCAAGATGCCGCAATTGCTCGCTATGTGCTCGGTAAGGCACTCGGGACGGCCCCTGTCGCAGCCACAGATCCAGGAGTTCGACGTGGTGTCATCGTTTGAGGATGGATCAGCCAGGAGACTGAATCGGAACGCTATCACACGGGGTCAGGGTGCAGGCTCTGGGAAGGATGAAGGGCCGATGGGCGTGGGCACTTTGGCGGTATGGGCCGGTGAAGAGGAGTATTTGCTTCAAGGAGCTACTCAGGTGCCGGTAGTACGTAGTGTGGCCTTCGGCTATGCCGATCTCGACGAATGGGAGGAAGTTGCCCTCGGTCGGCGACGGGGCCATATCTACTCCAGAAACACGAATCCGACAGTTGAAGCACTAGAAGCCAAGGTGCGCTCCCTTGAGGGAGCTGAGGCATGCATCAGTTTTTCAACCGGTATGGCCGCGGTGAGCGCAAGTGTTCTCGCCCTAGCTTCGACCGGTTCGAGAGTAGTAGGTATTGCGGATACCTACGGAGGAACCTCGAAGCTATTTCTGGATATACTCCCTCGTTTCGGCATCGAAGTGGTAATCTGCGAGACGGCTAACCGCCAAGCTATAGAACGCGAGCTTGGCCTTGGGGCCGACATCTTGTACTTAGAGAGCCCAACAAACCCAACTTTGAAGATCCTTGACATCAGGCGTTTGAGCGCGGTAGCGCACTCAAATGGCGCGCGCGTCATCGTCGACAATACCCTTGCAACACCTATAAATCAGAACCCGCTTAACCTGGGCGCGGATATTGTGCTGCACAGTGCAACGAAATATCTTTCCGGTCACGGAGACGCCCTAGGAGGGGTGGCTTGTGGGTCTTCAGCGATTATTCATGAACTCTTTCGCTTTAGAGAGATCACCGGTGCGAGCCTGCACGCAGAGTCTGCCTATCTGATCATGCGGGGGATGAAGACCCTCCTGTTGCGGGTGGAAAGGCAGAATGAAACTGCAATAAGGATCGCCCGATTTCTGCAGAAGCACGACCAAGTCGAGGAGGTGTTCTATCCAGGATTGGAAAGTCACCCAAGTCACAGCGTTGCTGTTGGTCAGATGAGTGGATTTGGGGGTATGGTGACCTTCTCGGTGGTGGGTGGCTACGAGCGAGTTCGAACTATGCTGCCTAAGCTGCGGCTGGCTCATCGAGCGGCGAATCTCGGATCCGTCGAGACCTTTGTGGGACCACCGAGGACGACAAGCCACGTCGAACTCAGTGAGGATGAGCGGCGATCACTCGGGATACCGGAAGGATTGATTCGCTACTCTGTGGGCATCGAGGATCCAAGAGATCTCATCGCAGATCTAGAAGCTTCGCTCCGCGAAACTACTGCGCCTGATCAAGATTCTCGGTTTTCAAAATCCATATCGCGCACGCAGGAGCTGTGATGAAAAAGACTGATCATTTTGGGCAACCAGCACGCGATGACGTGCTGGCACGCAAGCTTCGATCAAGATCGGCTGAGCTTGAGCCACAACTGATTGCGTGGAGACGACATCTTCACTCTATTCCGGAGCTGGCATTCCAGGAGCGAGAGACTGCGGCATTCATCGCCTCCACTCTGAGCGAGATTGGGTGTTACGAAGTCCGTGAGCACATCGGGGGAACTGGAGTTGTAGCGGACCTTCAGGTCGGTGTCGGTCCAAGAATTCTGCTCCGCGCGGATATGGACGCTTTGCCAATCATGGAGACCGGCACTGATGTATGGGCGTCACGCAATGAAGGTGTCATGCATGCATGCGGCCATGACGGTCATGTTGCAATGCTTTTGGGTGCCGCGCGCTTATTAGCCGACCTCGTAAAGGAGGGACATGATGGTATTAACGTGCGATTGCTTTTCCAACCAGCTGAGGAAGCTGCTGGGTCAGACGGTGTCACGGGAGCTCTTCGCACCATTCATGACGGAGTTCTGGCCGGAGTAGACGGGGCCCTAGCGTTGCATGTAGAACCAGCTCAAGAGCTGGGTGTCATCCGTCTGGGGTCCGGATACGTGATGGCAAGCGTCGACACGTTTACTGGAGTAATCCGTGGAGTAGGCGGGCATGCAGCACGACCCGAAGAGACAGTGGATCCGTTCTGGCTGCTTGCACCGGTGCTCAGTGCGATCCAAGGTATCGTCGCTCGGCGCATCTCTCCGTTAGATTCGGCCGTGGTCTCACTCTGTCATGTTGTGGGTGGCGAGGTTGACAATGTTATCCCTGGTGAAGTGACTCTAGAGGGGACAATGCGAAGCTTCAAACCGGAGGTTCGTGAACGGCTCTATTTTGAGCTCGAGGCGGCCTTTGCACTAGCCCGAAGCTTGGGGGGGGAGGTGGATCTAGATATTAGAGCGGAGAGTCCACCTCTTTACAACGATGAAGGAGCTCGGGCGAGGCTCCTGAACTCCATCAAGTGCCTCAAGATTGGGAGCCAGATACTTGATGGTCCCTATGGGCTCATGGGAGAGGACTTTGCCGAGTTTGCCGCGCGGGTTCCATCCGTCATGGTGATGCTTGGATGCGCGCCTGAGGGGGGTGCCTGCAGGCTCCACTCGCCTGAGTTTGAAATTGACGAACGAGTATTGGAGCGCGGTGCATCCCTGCTGGCGCTTGGTTCACTCACCATGGGGAGATTCTGAGCGCGCGCTCTTCAGTGTATAGACCAAGGGGGGTTTAGTCAATCAAGTAGATCGCCA
>JAKBHQ010000511.1 GCA_021836665.1 Thermoplasmata archaeon | reverse complement strand
ACTCAGATGCAACGGTTTCAGACGAGATTGCACATCGTTTCGTTAGGGTAACGTTTCGCTTTTAAGCGATCGGACGTATCCAGCTAGGACGAAGATAAAAGCGAAAGCTACCAAGGCGTCAACTGCCGATTTAGCCCCTTTAGACCGCATATAGTATTCAAACTTCCTTAGAAACTCTCCTGTTAGCCAACCACCGATCAGAACTTCACCTTCTTCTCGTGGAGCTACCGCACGGAGTGGTATCCCCCACTTTCTGCCCAGACAGCATCGGATCGCGGGAATAAAGCTTGTCGAAGCTCGACTTGAGCTCCAAATTTCACCCCGAACATCCTTTTCACCAAAAACAGCGACCACATAGACGTCGGTAAGTTAACCAAAGCAGGATTTAAATAGAGGGCCAAATGGAAAAGACTTTTACCCCCTTCTGCCAAACAAGGACAAGTCAAACATCCTGATCAAACGGGATAATGATAAGTGAAATAGGTGTCGTTTCCACTAAGGTAAATGGTGAAGGTGTCCTCGACTGGATTGCGCACTGTTGGTCCTATTTATTGCAACCCGTAGGTGCTATAGAGATGTGGGCGATTCAACACGCCGAAGGGAGTCAGGTGCAAGTTGGCATAATTGGTCTCGGCAAGATGGGAAACCAGATCCGCTCTTTGGCCCGGGCAGGCGGAATAGATGCCATCGGATATGACCGGAATGAGGAGTTGAGTGACGTCCCAGACCTCGATGCACTACTTGATCGACTGGTGGGTGTGCGCACAATCTGGCTTATGCTGCCAGAGGGGGGCCCAACGGATCAAACGATTGAATACTTAGCCTCTCGTCTGCGGCCTGGCGACCTTGTCATCGACGGCGGCAACTCAAATTTTCACGACTCCATAGATCACGCTGGTCGTCTCGGTTCGGCCGAAGTGAGCTTCCTTGATGTAGGCGTCAGTGGTGGAATCCATGGTATCGAAGCTGGGTTTTGCCTCATGGTCGGTGGACCAGCATCGGCAGTCCGACGCGCACAGCCTATCTTTGATATCCTGATGACTCCCGGTGGATTTGTTCACGTATCGGAGTCACACGGATCTGGCCACTATGCCAAAATGATCCACAACGCAGTAGAGTACGGGATGATGCAGGCGCTAGCAGAAGGGTACGAGCTCTTAGAAAAAAGCCCCTTAGGACTCAATGTTCCCGCCACCATCGGAGCCTGGCGCAACGGAAGTGTGGTTCGCTCATGGTTATTGGACCTCTTAAGCGAAACCCTTGAACAAAATGCAGACCTCTCGCAGTACCCGGCCTACGCACCCGACTCGGGTGAGGGGCGTTGGAGTATCAAAGAGGCGATCGACTTGGCCGTTCCGACGCCGGTAATTTCAGCAGCCCTTCACGCCCGCCTCTATTCACGCGGGATGGGCGACGACTCTCACCGAGCGATTGCGGCGCTGCGTCACGCCTTCGGCGGACATCCGTTGGTAAGTGGAGATAGCTGAGTGAATCCATCGCCACCTTCCCGCAGATCCCAACTCACTTCGGCTAAAGGGTCGGGTGCAGTACACGGATCAACCAAGAAGCGTATTCGATCTGACGCATTGGTGATCTTCGGTGCTTCCGGGGACCTTTCCCAGAAAAAGCTACTTCCGGCTTGTTACCGACTCGCCCAGAGCGGTCACCTTCCTCCCTGCATCGTTGGCGTCGCATCAACCGCCTGGGACGTTGAAGGCTTTCGTCGATTCGCTTCAGCGGCCATAAAGCGGGCAGAAGAGGATGTGGACACAGCAGTCCTCGATGCTATGTGCAACTCGCTGAATTATGTTTCGGGTTCCTACGAGGACCCCGAAACCTACGACGCACTGGGCGAAGCGCTGGGATCTAGTCGCCACCCGATCTTTTATCTAGCGGTTCCACCACGACTCTTCTCCGTTGCGGTCGACGGGCTGGCGGCGCGGCGCATGGTGCGCTCAGCTCGAGTCTTAATTGAAAAGCCATTTGGATGGGACGCTTCATCGGCGACCGAACTCAATAAACACCTCCATCGCCACCTACCAGAGGAGGCGATCTACCGGATTGATCACTTCTTGGGCAAGGAACCGGTTCAAAACCTCTTGGTTTTTAGGTTTGCAAATTCGATCCTGGAACCAATCTGGAATCGCAACTTCATCTCTAGCGTACAGATAACCATGGCTGAAGACTTCGGCGTAGAAGGACGGGGTGAGTTCTACGATCGGATCGGGGCGACGAGGGATGTAGTGCAGAACCACTTATTACAACTTGTTGCGCTACTAGCACAGGAACCACCCGCATCATCCGATCCAGACGCACTTAGAGACGAAAAGATTAAGGTTCTAAAAGCGATGCGCTCGCCGCTACCCGAGCATATTGTGCGGGGTCAATACGAGGGTTATCGAAACGAACCGGGGGTCGACAACCGCTCGACCACCGAGACCTACGTCGCACTTCGAACCGAGATTGACAACTGGAGATGGGCCGGGGTCCCCTTTCTAATTC
>JAKBHQ010000476.1 GCA_021836665.1 Thermoplasmata archaeon | reverse complement strand
AAAAAGTGAAGAGCTACATTTCCGAAACCCGCCGCCAGCAAGAAGATAACGAAAGCGGCCACAAAGCTCGCTTGAATCCGAAGGGAACAATTTGCCACTTATTTCCATCCACAAGAAATAGCTAAAGCACTCCTTGGGAACTTTGAGCTGGCGGTCGGCGAAATTACCCGGTGCGGATAGAGTCAAAGTAACACGCGGGAGCTTTTTAGCTGAGAGGGTGTAGTTATGCACCGACCGCCCAACCTGATCCGGATAATGCCGGCGGAGGGAGATGACATACATGCAAGCTCGTCCATTTAAGGTCTACAAAAAAAGTCCCGATGGGAGCCTTTCTGTCCCTTTCAAGAGGATCATGCTAGATGAGCTTGACCCTCAAGGAAACCAGGTATCTATCGACCTCTACGACACCACCGGAGAGGTCGATAACGGTCACGCTGGCCTCGTCCGCCTTCGTGAGCCATGGATCGATTCTAGAAACGACACCGAGGTCGCTTCGTCTAGTTTCGACCTCCCCGAGCCATCCGAAAAGCCGAAGGTTGCAAAAAATGGAGCGAAACCAACGCAGTATCAATACGCCCTCTCAGGGACCCTTACCAACGAAATGCGCTTCGTCGCTATCCGAGAAGGGGTAGACCCAAAGGTAGTGATAGATGAGGTCGCCTCGGGAAGAGCAATTATCCCGGCTAATATCAATCACCCCGAAACCGAGCCGATGATCATCGGCAAAAAGTTCCTCGTGAAAGTAAATGCAAATATAGGTAACTCCTCGGTCTCTCAGGACATAGAGGCGGAAGTCGCGAAGATGAGGATGGCCGTAGACTTCGGAGCGGACACGGTTATGGATCTCTCGACGGGACGCTCGATCAAAGAGACAAGAGCAGCAATATTACGCAACTCGCCGGTACCGGTTGGAACGGTGCCAATCTACGAAGCCCTTCACCGTGTTGGGGGTGACCCTACCAAACTGAACTGGGATGTCTTCAAGGAGACAATTGTGGATCAGGCGGAGGCCGGTGTCGATTACATGACAATTCATGCTGGGCTCCTTCTCGCGTTCATCCCAATGACAGTTTCACGGGTCACCGGGATAGTCTCTCGAGGTGGCTCAATCATGGCTAGCTGGTGCTTAGCCCATCACCGCGAGAACTTTCTTTACGAGAATTTTGAAGAGCTCTGCGAGATCGCTGGATCCTACGATGTGTCTTTATCCTTAGGAGACGGACTTCGACCAGGCTCTATCGCCGACGCAAATGATGAAGCACAGTTCGCCGAACTCCGCACCTTAGGTGAGCTCGTCAAAATCGCCAGAAGGTCCGGAGTGCAGGTAATGGTGGAGGGTCCGGGACACGTTCCGATCCATCTCATTCAAAGGAATGTCGAACTCGAAGAGCAGTGGTGTGACAATGCCCCCTTTTACACTTTGGGTCCGTTAACCACCGACATAGCTCCTGGATATGACCATATTACCTCCTCAATTGGCGCCGCTATGATTGCAAGCTACGGCACAGCGATGTTGTGCTATGTCACCCCCAAGGAGCACCTAGGCCTTCCCAATGCTCAAGACGTCAAGGCCGGCATGGTTGCATACAAGATCGCTGCCCACGCTGCCGATCTCTCAAAAGGTCACAAAGGAGCTATCGAGTGGGACTTGGCGCTGTCTCGAGCCCGCTTTGACTTTAGATGGGAGGATCAGTTCAGGCTATCAATTGATCCAGAAACCGCTAGGTCTTATCATGACGAAACCCTCCCGGCCCCCGCAGCAAAAAAGGCTCATTTCTGCTCGATGTGCGGGCCGAAATTCTGTTCGATGTCTCTTTCAAGAACACTTCGTGAAAACAGCGACGCAGCCCTGGCGGAGCAACTCGACAACAAGTCGGCGGAATTCATCGAACTCGGCGCCGAAATTTACATCACTAGCCCGCCAGTCCAGAGAAACTGATTGGCGGATGCATCGTTGATCAGGCATATCGATGCACTAGCGATCGTCTAGACATAACGAGGTTCACAATTGTAAGCGGCTTGGTGCAAAGGTATCTGCGACGCGCCCTTAACTAAATTGGCACTTGGTGCGGTCAACGGGTCACCGAAATAGCTACCGGGTACACCTCTCCTGGAGTCATTTTTCCAGAAGCGATAGCTTTCAAGTGAGTTGTCGATCTTGGGTTCATCGAGGTTACGACGAACCCAAGATCGACGCAGGTAATCGGATCGGGCTCAATACTCTTAGGAAAGGCCTGGCTCAGCAATCTATTGATGTGCTCATTGGGTGGTCGCTGCCAAGACAAATGAAGGTGACAGAACAAGACGTCGACAACTGCCGCTCGCTGAAGAGCGATCTGACGGACCCCTCATCGCCATTTCTGATCTGCCCTTTCCACTTAAGAGGTTCTAGCCCCCGTAATGTGCGAGGTTCCTCCAAAAAAGGCTACGGAGGAATAAAGAACATGAAGTCGAAAAGGCATACCTTCGAGCAAGTGATAACAACCGTGCCGATGTAGACAGCTCTC
>JAKBHQ010000474.1 GCA_021836665.1 Thermoplasmata archaeon | reverse complement strand
ATCCTGTCTATACAACTTTAGAAAATGATACACCCAATGTTCTTCAGATCCAAATAATTTTTAAAAATTCTCAACGAACCTTAAAAGGTCAGTTGCCACGCAAGGTCCCACGGTCCCCTTTGACGAGAGCCTCAGAAAATCACTAGATTGGGCGAAGTACGGTCTATTTCGTCTTTGAGGCTTTCGAGCCAATCTTTTATAATGCCCCAAGTGGCGTCGTAGACTACGGGCACCGCGTGCCCGTCGACCGAGTCAAAGAACTCCTGAAACGAATCTATCTTCATCTTTGCACGCAGAAAAACCCTCGATTGGTCGAAACGATTTCGACCACAAAGTGAGAATTCATAGCGAGTGCGGTATGGTTCAGCGACGTGCTGACCCGAAACCTTGACTTGATCCTGAGGATTTCCCCCAAGCCCCGCCACTGAGTCAACAATGGTCTTTCCGATCAAACCTCTCTCAAAGGAAATCGACACCGTTTGCCTAGATCTTTCACAAAACAGAGGTACTTCAAGAATTTCAATAAACCAACAGGCGGCCCCAAATTGAGCAGCCAGGATTAACGCATCGTGGAACTCTAGGCAGTCGGAGCAGGCCTCCCTTACCCCGGGATCCGTTACTACATGCCAAGAACCACGTTCCATCAAATGCCGAGGAAGTTCGCCCAAAATCGATCCTTTCCCTCCAAAACCAGCCAGCTTGATGATACAAAAACGTTGTGACATACATAGATACAGAACGGCATCCAACCGACCCAGGGTTAATTATGCGCACACAAGGTCGTAGTAGGTTAATCCATCGCAAAAAGTAGTAATAATTGTAAAAAGTCAACTGCACACATGTACAACGGTTTGCCGGTCATGTTAGCCTTTGAGTCCACCTCGCCAAGCTCGCCTAGCACCTTTTGCGGTCCAACTTCCTTACTCAAAAGCCTTTATCTGCTCTAAGCCACTCGGCCTCTAGCTCTCCTAGTTCGGTCGATGGTTCTCCAAGCATGAACGGCCAGATCTCTTCTGCAATCTTCCTCCAGTTGCGCCGAGCTCCCAGTTTTGACATCAATGCATATAACCCCAGGTTGATGCGCTGAATAATGACGAAAGCGTCAGGGACATCGATATATTTAGCCACGGGAGAAGACGTGTCAAATGTGTGCTTGATCAGCTGTTGGGAGTACTCCCTAGTCATAGTGAATGGAGCGTCTTGCATAACCGTGGCATAGAAGCTTTCGAAATGCTCCCTGATCTGATCGTCAGATATTGGAGAACCTTCAGAAATCAGTCCCGCCTCGATTATCGCGTGGCGAAACGCCCTGGGGTCTTGGTCGAGAACCATCGCTTTAATCATCCGTTCGAAAACATCCATCTCGCCATGTGTAAAGCGCTTTACAAGTCCAAAGTCCAAAAACACCACTCGCCCGTCCCCCTGGAAGAGATAGTTGCCTGGATGCGGGTCACCATTGAAGGCGAGAAGGCGATAGAGGCTCCGAAAGACGAACCTAAATATCGTCTCGGCGGCCATCGTGCGCTGCTCTTGGTCCTGATCCAGGAGTTCTTGAAAGCGAACACCCGTCGCTAACTCGCTCACTAGCACTAGTTCGGTCGAGAACTCCGGGATAACCGCTGGGATGATGATGAAGGGATGGTCCCTGTAGAAGTCATAAAAAAACGACTGGTTTCGGGCTTCCAATCGATAGTCCAGCTCTTCGGAAAGCCTCTTTCGAATCTCCTCGGCGATCGAATCGGTATTCATATTTGGAAAGGCCAGCGCCATCATCTTCGACAGCATCTTGACGTTGGCCAAATCAGCGCCGACGGTCTCTCGAATCCCTGGATATTGCACTTTGACCGCTACAGCGCGCTTATCCTTAGTCATCGCCCTGTGAACCTGTCCGATCGAGGCGGCAGCTATCGGTTCGGGGTCCCAAATTTCAAAAATATCTTCCGGCTTCGCCCCTAATTCCCCAACTATAACTTCGTCAACTAAGTCTCGACTCATCGGTGGCATCGAGTCCCAGAGTGACTCGAGGGAACCAGAAGCGCCATCTGAAAGCCCAAACTCTACATATGATGCCATCTGTCCTAGCTTCGCCATTACCCCTCGCATGGAGCCAAGACGCTCTGCGACCTCTTTGGCGCTCCTAATTTCGGCGTCCCTGTTTAGTTCGTCCTTACGCTCTGCACTGGCAAAAATTGACCGCGCCCTCGAAAATGCGACCTGTGAAGCGACGTTGGCTCCCAACTTGGCCATGCCGGTCAATCTCCCGACTCGACTCCTTCTGTTAGCCAAGTTTCGACCGCCTTACCAATGGACCTGTAAATCTTCGGGCCTCAACTCGGAGAATCATTTACGAGTCAGGCCCAATCTCAACGGTAGTAGATCGCGAAAATATCGTGGTCGCGAGAAATCTCGTATATACCCCATTTCTCAGCCTCGGGCTGAAGCGATCCACACCATATATGGTGTTTCCCAGACAAGTCCATTCATTGCCGACTGATTGCGGGCAACTTTCCA
>JAKBHQ010000439.1 GCA_021836665.1 Thermoplasmata archaeon | reverse complement strand
TCCGGTGGTATCCCCGGGCTTCGAACGTTTTCTGTAGCGATGGGCAAATGTCGGATTGTAAAGGTGGCTTCTCTTATCACCCTGGCCAGCGAGGGCGTCGCCTACCAGCACTAAGACGGTTCTAGTTGCGCCGACCATCTTCATCGTCTCGCTTAGTTTTCCGACGGTTGTCTCTACTATCTGCTCATCGGGCCAAGTCACCCTTACAACGACATAAGCAGGTGTAGTCGGACTGAAGACAGAATCAGGGCAGAGAAGCTCCTGTTGTAGTTTCTCCGGCATAGCGCCCGAAAGGAAGATTGCTAGGGTGCCTCCTACCTTCGAATAGTTGGCAACCGTTTCACCAGGGGGTATGGAGGCACTTGTTTTACCCTCAATCCGAGTGTAGACGACGCTTTGCGCCTTGCCCGGGACAGTGAATTCCTTTGCAATTACCGCAGAAGCTGCCGAAGCGGAAGTGACACCAGGGATAATTTCGAATTCGATTTCGTTTTTTTCCAAAAATTCAATCTGCTCGGCAATAGCGCCGTAAATTGATGGATCACCTGAGTGGAGTCGAACGATATTTTCACCAGAACGTGCAGCGTAGATCGCAAGGACATCTTCAAGGGTCATTCCTGATGAGTCAAAGAGCTCTACGTCCTCGCCGCAGTGGGCTAACAGCTCGGATGGAATTAGCGAAGAAGCCCAAATGACTAAATCAGCGCTGGCCAGCCGTTGCTGGCCACGCAAAGTTATCAGGTCAATAGCCCCTGGACCTGCCCCAACAAAACTTATCACATCAAACTCCTCGCAGGCCGATTATCACATTTAGAGGATTAATCGTAGGTGATATAAACAGATATGTTTCCCTTGTTCGCGGCTCGGGTGCAAATTTGGATTGGCTGACCGCCAGGGATCGACTCCAAAGACCGCTGTCTCTTGAAGTAACTTCAAGCTAATGTCGCTTTGGCGGAAAGATCATGGTGGAGAGGTAGCCGACCGGCTCAGTGCCGATGTTTTGCAACCTATCGACTTCGGATTCCCCTAGACCTATTTTTACTCCGATCCAGCCGTCCTCCAGACGACCTGTTTTCTTGGCGAGCTCGACTATGGCCGGGAGATTACGACCGCCTTTGTAGATGACAACAGCGGAAGAGCTATCTTTGAGTGCTTCCTCAATCTTGTCATCAACCTGGAGTCCAACGAGCAACCTTAGGGACTCTTCCTCGTCGAGAAGTGTCATTCCTGAACGACTTACGAGGTCCTGGAAAGCCATAATCCCCGGTATGGATGAGATTTCGACACTAGGATCGATTGATGCCACAGAGCGGGCTAAGAGGTTGAAGGTAGAGAAAACATTAGGATCTCCGAGGGTAAGAAAGGCGGCTTTTTCTCCAGGCTGTAAAAGCGCGACTATCTCCTTTGCGGCGACTATTGCGGTAGATTTTCTAAGCTCGATGCCGCTTTCGCCCTTAGCCATATCGAATAGGATCCGACGTATCGGAATCGCTCCTATGGCCTTTTGGATTATTTCTTCCGCCCTGCCGGGTTCATCTTGGGACGAGGTGGGTGCAAGCACCAAGTCCGCGGATTCGATGGCCTCTACCGCCGCTAACGTTAGCAACTTCGGGTTCCCTGGTCCAACGCCTACCCCGCATAGATACTTTCTATGTGTCGATACATTGTGCAATTTCACATCTCGCATTCTCGGTAAGACGGCGCCACTCGACTCGGTCCCGCTCTAGCCGCACTTTTATCCCGACCGACCTTAGTGTGCAGACTTTGGGCAACTAGTCGGTCATCATAACGAAAGGCACAAAATAGCTCTGCAAGCAGACGATACAGCAGAGTTGCGGGTCAAAGTAATGAGTCAGGAAGACCGCTTGGACTCATGAAACCTCAATGCACTGGAAACGTAGCGCTTCGCTGAGTCCGGTTGATATCCCAAATGAAAGTGGAGATATGACGAAATCAAGTTCGGCCCGGCGACACCAGATGATGTTCTGCCACCGCGACCGAGACACTGGAAGTCGTTTCCGTCATTGTCCATTTTTGAATAGTGATATTCGTGCGCACGAAATACGCCTCCGTTGTCGAAGAGAGGGTTTGTCTTTTTGGTTGACACGAAACGATAGCCAAGGGTGACCCGACTGCCCATTATCGATCTGCCTGGGTGGACCGACGCAGTTTCGATCTGTTCTATTGAGTGGCCGAGCACCATGTGGCCCGCGCACTCGGCCCAGATCGGTCCACCTTGGAGATGGAAGGAGGCTATTTCAGCTAGAAGTTTTTTGTTTTGAACGATGTCAGCCAAGTAGACTTCGGGATAGCCTCCTCCTATTATCAGAGCGTCGGTGCCCTTTGGGAGGGATTCCTCCTTGGTTGGGTCGAAACCCACTAGATCTCCTCCAGCCTCTTGCAGAAGGTCAAAGTTCTCCTGGTAGAAGAAGGTGAAAGCTTTGCCAGTGGCAAATGCGATTGTCGGTCGGGTAGTGTGCCTTTTGGGAGCGGCGGGTTCCGATAAGGTTTCA
>JAKBHQ010000304.1 GCA_021836665.1 Thermoplasmata archaeon | reverse complement strand
TCAAGAATCCAGTTGGACGGTTGCTCTTCAAGGTCCTAGCCAAGACGGCAAATTCCGAGGCTGACTTGATTAGCGTCAGCACCAAAGAGAGAATTGAGGGGTCCCCGAAAGTTGATCAACCTGATGTGTGAGTGCTCATCGGGTTTGTTTTGTTCAGACTAGCAAACCCTCCCCCTAGCGAAATACGATCAGTGATATAGTTAGCAACGGTCGCCGAGCTAGAAAAGCGGCTCAAACGCAATTTGTGAAACGAAAACGCTAACTATTAGGATGTCGCATCGGCCCCCTTGCACTTTTCTGCCTGCGAAACAGAACCTTAAAAGTTTGTGCATTTTCAGAATCATTAAACTTTCTTCCAGCCAAGTCGCGATTCCGCCGAAGCGCCATTCTTCAGCCTTGGCTATCCGGCATCAACCAAAGGTCTACCTCGATTGGTACACGACTACTCGGTTTCTGCCCGCCTCCTTGCCGTCGTAAAGAGCGCTATCTGCATTTCTAATGATTTCGTCGACAGACACAATACTTCTGAATTCCGCGACTCCGAAGGTCATGGTTACTTTAACTCCATGATCAGAGCAGTCCGTGTCGGTCTCTGCCACTGCTAGGCGGATCCTGTCGGCGACCGCAGACGCTCCTTTCAGGTTTGTTTCAGGCAACATCATCAAAAACTCTTCGCCGCCCCAGCGGGCTATATGATCCTGATCCCTGAGCAGCCCGCGAAGCGTTCGAGAGACTTGCTTGAGTACTTCGTCACCGCACTCGTGTCCGTAGTTATCATTGACACCTTTGAAATGGTCTATATCAGATATCACCAGCGTGAAGGGCCTCTGGGTCCTTTTGAATCGTAGTTTCTCCTGCTCTATTGCCTGAGTCATATAGCGTCTGTTGTGAAGACCGGTAAGTGGGTCAGTCATTACCGCTATATTGAGCTGCTCGATAGCGTTGTTAAGTTGGTCGTTTCGGTCCTCCAACTGCCTGTTAGCGTGTTCCAGCTGCCTACCTGATTTCAGCAACTGCTCTCTGGAAGCTTTCAACTCGAGGTGAGTCCTGACTCTGGCGTTAAGCTCCGCTGGATGAAAGGGCTTGGTCACATAGTCGACGCCGCCGACCTCAAAGCCCTTTACCATGTCCTCGACTTCGTTTTTTGCGGTAATGAAAATCACCGGAATCGCCGCTGTCTCTGGCTTTGTGCGCAATATCCCGCAGGCCGTAATTCCATCCATTACCGGCATCATCACATCCATCAGGATCAGATCTGGTAATTTTGATTCAGCCACCTCAACTGCCATCTCGCCATTGGTAGCTAAAAACAGCTCGAAATCGCCGACCAGCAGTTCACGAAGGATCTTTATGTTTGCCGGAACGTCGTCGACAATTAGGATCTTTTGCAAGCCATCCTCCCCTTATTGCTCCATGGTTCCAATAAGCAGCATTACCTGAACCTGTCCATCAGTCGCTGGATCACATCCGAGGCGCCCTTGAAGTCGAATCCGTCTATGCGATCTCTAAGTTGCGTCATGTCAGCGTCATTCTTTAGACCCTTAGACATCTCCTCGATCTCCTCAAAAGCGTCTAGCGCGCGCAAATTATTCTCGTCTACCAAAGTTTTCATTCGCTTGAGAGCCTCCAGGATTGCTGCTTGGGGAAGATTAGTGACCGCTGCCAAAGGTCCGGCAGGAATTAGATGTTTGATAAATTCATTTATTGAAGTTATAACCAAACCCAATTCCTGCTCGAGTTGTCGAAGCATGCCATCCAGCCCATCAAGGGCGCCTTCCTTGAAACTAAACTCCAAGTCCTTTGCCGCTTGTTGAACACCAGTTGCAGATATGCTGCCTGCAACCCCTTTTAGCGAGTGGGCGATCCGCTCTGAGGTCTGGAGATCACCCACCGCAACCGCATCTTTAATCTCAATGATTACTCCGGCATAGCTCGACACAAACGTCTTGAGCAGGTTTAGCAGTAGTTTTCTGTTTCCATTCAGGCGGCCAAGAGCACTTTCGCTATCGATGCCGATCAGTGAATCAAAACTCAATTCAGCAGAAGAGGGTGAAGACGAACTAGCTAGCACCTGCGACTCGACTAGCGGATCTCCCGCCTTTTGTCCGAGCCACTTCACCATCACAGAAAACAACTCTTTAGTGTCGATCGGTTTGGTCACATAGTCGTTCATGCCGGCGGCGAGACACTCCTCCTTTGCCCCCGCCATAGCATGGGCCGTCATTGCGATAATCGGCAGGTCACTAAATTTCGGCATCCCTCTAATGCGTCGGGTGGCTTCATAACCCCCCATCACCGGCATCTGAACATCCATAAGAACCAGGTCAAACCTATCGGTATCAATTAGGTCGACTGCCTGTTGCCCGTCACCCGCCACTACGACCGAGATACCAGCGCTTCCCAAGATCTCAGTGGCTAACTCTTGATTCATGACCGTATCCTCGACCAAGAGAACTTTTATCCCTACCATGTCCGGCAGAAGTTCAGGAACTGACTCCCAAGGAGAGCTTCCG
>JAKBHQ010000495.1 GCA_021836665.1 Thermoplasmata archaeon | reverse complement strand
CCTTTTCCACTCTGGATCCCTTTCAACTTTGTGCCTAGGGAACTTTGTGCCTAGGGAACTTTGGTCACTATCGTGTTTGGGATGGACCCAAAAGAGTTGATTCCGCATCGTGACCCATTTCTATTCCTCGACGAGATCACCGAACTGATTCCAAAGGTTTCGGCGAAGGCGATTTGGACTCCCCCAAGTGACTGGCCAAATTTCAGCGGCCATTTTCCAGGTCGGCCGACCTTGCCTGGGGTGGTGATGGTGGAGTCTGTAGCACAATTGGGGGCAGCCACGGTTCTGGCTTCACCGGACTACCAGGGAAAGCTCCCCCTTTTTGGTGGCATAGACCGTGCACGTTTTCGCAAGCAAGTGGTTCCGGGGGACACCCTGGAGCTTGAAGTGGAGATGGTGTCGCTTTCCGCTAGGGCTGGAAAGGGCAAGGGTAGCGCATCGGTGAATGGGAAGGTCGCCTGTGAGGTCGAACTCTTTTTTGTTATCGCCTAGCGGATTCCCGATTCGGCCCCAAGGCCAGTCGGTAGACCCTTTAACCTCAGCGACTGAGCGCAAAAGAGTCGGGAAGTGTCTGAAATGAGGATGGCCACTTGGAACGTCAATTCTATAAGGGCGAGGATTGACAGGGTCAAAGAGTGGATTTCCTATGCCGGGCCAGACATCATCTGTCTACAGGAAACCAAGGTCAAAGATGAAGATTTCCCATATGGGGATTTCGAGGCCTTGGGCTATTTCGGCTGTCACTTCGGCGTCTCGCAGTGGAATGGAGTCGCTGTGCTTTCCAAGATGCAGGCCGATTCGATCCAGGTTGGATTCAGTTCTAAGTGGCAAGGACAAGAGGCTCGAATGGTCGCTGCGACCTTTGGTGAACTGTGGGTCGCTTCGGTCTATGTTCCAAATGGCCGATCGCTCGATGATCCGCACTACCAGTTCAAACTTAGCTGGTTAGAGGAACTTAGAGCCGAGGTGTCCCACCAGCGTGCAATGGGAAGATCAGTAATCGTAGCCGGGGATTTTAACGTGGCCCCCACCGACCTCGATGTCTGGGATCCGAGGACCTTTCTCGGAGCGACACACGTCTCCGAACCAGAGCGGGAGGCGATAAGGAGTCTTGAAAGCCTGGGCATGATCGATATCTTTCGAAAGCTCTACCCAACTCAAAGGATTTACACCTGGTGGGACTTCAGGCAGGGTGCATTTCACAAGGGCCAGGGCTTGAGGATCGACCTCGTCTTTGCCGATACCGAGCTTGCCGAGAGGGCGAGTTGGGGGATAGTAGATCGTGAGGCAAGAAAAGCCACCGAATTCAAGCCGTCAGACCACGCTCCGGTGATAATCGACTTTTCCTGAGGGTTATTTCGATCCCCCATATCTGCTCGTTCAATCGAGCTCAACCCAGCTGGGTATGGCTCTTGGTGGTCGTGAAACAAACGGCTAGCCTGAACGGGGTAGGTTGAGAGGACCTAATTAAATGTGTGAAATTTAGGAGACTGACTTGTCTGATCCACGGCCCGATCTGGGCGGCAGCTGGGTTCAAGCGATGGCCGAACTGCGAGAAAAACGAAAAGATGCCGAGCCTTTAGAGGTACACAAGCTCGCCACCGCCACCCGACGGCTAATTTCCCTGATGTCTTCGAAGAGGATCCCGCCCGAACTCGCCGCCGAAGTATGCACGCTAATCGAGGGTGCTTACTCCAGCCTTGAACCCTTAGAGACGCTGAGCCACTTTTCCGGCTTTGCAGAATCGGCGAATTCTGGAGATACAACTACCTTTTTCGACCGAAGTCCGATTCAGGGTAGTGCAAACCCACTCGCTCCTCCGCTGGTTATCGATCACTACTCGGATCAGGATGGGAAAGTGACGATAACTGCGAGCGCAACCTTTTCGGCTGCTTATGAGGGGCCGCCCGGGTGCGTGCACGGAGGCTATATAGCTGCGGTCTTCGATGAAGTCCTGGGCTCGGCGCAGTCCCTGTCGGGAAATCCGGGAATGACGGCGAATTTGAGCATCAATTACCGAAGGCCAACGCCTCTTTTTGAGGAGATTACCTACGAGGCAGAGCTGGTAAGTGTTGTGGGGCGGAAGATAATGACCGCCGGTCGCAGTTTCTTCGACGGCAAGGTTACCGCCGAGGCGACCGGTCTGTTCATTTCGGTTGATTTTGAAAAGCTAGCGCAGCTAGCCGTCGAGAAGCTCTCTAGGACCGAAAATCCAAATTGACCGGGCGGTGCTCACCGTTCGCTACCGGGTACAGGAAACCTACTCTGTGGAGTAAATGAGAAAGTTCTAATCGGGCATTAATTCATAAATTGCTCCAAGTGTCGATAGTTATAGAAGTAGGCGGAATGTCGAGGAGTTTTTCATGTTTACTGATCGGTCCGCGCCCTCAACCGGGGAGGACCTAACAAAAGAGATCGGCGGTATGACGAAGAAGATGGCGGCGGCGGCGCTATCGATCCTTGGTATCGCAAGCGTCGGGGCGTACAAGGCCTTCCCTGGAGCTACGAGTACCG
>JAKBHQ010000327.1 GCA_021836665.1 Thermoplasmata archaeon | reverse complement strand
AGCAATGGAGTATCCGCCGCGCCCGCCAAGGTCGAAGCCGGTCGCCCATGAGTATCCGCCGTTACCACCAGTGCCGCCGTTACCACCGCCGCCGCCTCCAGTGTTCTCGTCGTTATACTTTTGGTCTGGATCGGTACCGCCACCTCCGGCGTTCCCCAAGGCCCCCATGCCGAAATCACCGACACTATAACCGTCTACGTAGCCGGTAAAAGATGAAGAATTGTAACTAGGACTTAAATTTGGGGTTCCATAGATTCCTTCACCTTTTTGGCCATTTACATTATCTTTTCCAGGGGTTGATAGGTTGAGCTGAGGGTAACTTCCACTGTAGCTGCTATCGCCAGTGAGCGAATAACCAACTCCTCCACTGAAGCCCTCACCATTCACGTCGATCGACTTGCCGTTCATGTTTAGTTGGCCTGAAACCATAAGTGCAAAGATGCCTCCGTCCCCGGCTTTCGAGTTCCAGCTAAGTGCCGTAAGGCTTTGCTCTAACGTCGCATCGCCTTGAATATTGGGCACTGTGATTAGCTGAAAATTACTGGCTGGGTTAGCGGAGATCTTAAAGTTTGAATCGATCGTGCTTGTTAAAGTTACGACATTGGTACTTGAATCGAAGTTACCTACGGTCAAAATCTGATAATCACCGGCAGCGGTCGTTTGAACCTCTCCGTAGGTGGTGGTTTCTGAAGATAACGTCCCTGACAGCGATGCGGTTGTGTTGACTGTCGCACCTTGGTCTTGAACCAGCATGACAGTCTCACCGCTTTGAAGCTGACCACTAATGACATTCCGTGAATCTGGAGTAACCGTAACCGAATTACTGCCATTGATGGCCGTAGCAGCAAAGTAGCTATTCACGAGATTGCCACCAGCTAAACTTATGCCGGAGACCTTGCATGTGCCGTTTTGTTCGATAGCTCCAAATCCGCTATTACACCCTAAAGTTTCGGCAAAAGCTGAGCCGAATCCGAAGAGTGTGGCCGAACCTACGCCAATAGTTCCCAGTGCGACAGACAGCACTAACCTTGTTTTGAACCAGCGCCTAAGAGGCTTTTGCATGCGAAACCTTCCTATTGATAGCCTTCTAGGTCGGTTTCGCCCTCGCTGTACGTGAGCAAGGCGACCAAATAGTTAGCGCCCACGCCTCTTTGCTTCCTAGTTTTTCCATACTAGGAGCGTTTATTACCAAAGATATTCCACAAAATAAATTAAATATAAATATCCTCTTATCCAAGCTCCCTACTATTTGCTCTCACACCAACAAACCCCGACGAAGGTTTCCCAGGATAGGTCATTTCCCCACTAGGCCCAAGGAGCAAACAACAGCATCTACCAATCCGCCAGCGTCAAGAAATGCATAAAGTTTAAGCACTTTCGCAGTTCTGCGATAGCTCACTTATCAGATGAGGTCATGGGCGAACAAAAACTCCGCATGGTTAAAACTTGTTTTTGGGGATGCGTTCGGGTCCTGCTCCCTCCTTAAGGTCTTTGATGGAGGGTTCAGCCTAGATTCACTGATCTTCGGCGAGGTCAGGTATCACGCTGCGACGAGTCACACGAAAAGCCAAAGTGTGGATGTCCTTGAAAATAGTGCTACCCGTAGTCGAGTTCCGCATGAAGCAGCCAGGGCGCTTCCAGCCGCCTTAGCTGATACGTCAAGCGTCTCCAGAAACAGCGCCAATGCTCGCGCAGGCGAGCCCTTCAGGCCGGCACAACCAGTTCAGATAATTCCGGCGGTTTGCGTCAGTTCCAAACCGCTAAAGTAGTTAGGGTTAAAACCTTTGGGTAGTGCGTCTTCGCAATCGGATTATCCATTGCAAGATTCAGGTCTTGCTCCGATCACATGGATAGCCCTTTAGCTCTTATTGATCTCAACCCGGGAATTATCTCCGATCACAAGACGAGTCGCCGAGGGCAAAGTCACCCTCTCTGAAACCCTCGCTCGCTTCCCTACGATCGAACCCTCCATCCGAACTATGTCGGAGATGAGGCTCTCATTAAGAATTATGGAGTACTCCACTTCAGACCGCTCGATCACGCACCCCCGCCCTATCGCAGTGTAAGGTCCGATAAAACTGTCCTCTATCACCGCATCCGGGCCGATAATGGCAGGGCCCCTAACGATCGACCGAACGATCTTCGCTCCTCGTCCAACCTCGACCCGGCCGTCAACCTTAGAATACTCATCAACTTCGCCGAAGATCGCAGGCTCGATCATCTCGAGCGCCAATCGGTTACCATCCAGCAGTGCCTCGGGTTCGCCGAGGTCCTTCCAGTAGCCATCTACCACCTGAGAATTCACCCGGTAGTTCGAACTGATCAACCAATCAATAGCGTCTGTAATTTCAAGCTCTCCCCTAGCAGACGGTTTGATCGATCGGACCGCTTCGTGGATCGTCTTATCGAAGAGGTATACCCCGACCAGGGCGAGATCCGACGGTGGAATCCTAGGCTTTTCGACAAGCCTTATCACCTTCCCCGACGAATCCAGTTCTGCTACCCCGAATCGGTG
>JAKBHQ010000074.1 GCA_021836665.1 Thermoplasmata archaeon | reverse complement strand
GCTGGCAATAGGGTGTTTCCCGCGAACCTCTATCTTCCCCCCGAGGTGCAAGCGGAATGTCCTGTCTAGCACCATCCTGACGTGAACACCTTCGGCCTCTTCGACTGCCTGTCGTATTCTGGTTGCGTGTTCTGCATCCGCCGCTAATACGGTTACGTCCCTGACAATTACGTCACCGAGTACTTCTACGATGTCTAGCCCCAATATGTTGCCACCTGCGTCGCCGATGGCGGTAGTGAGGCGGCCCAGGGATCCCGGGCGATGACTCAATTCGACTCTGAGTGTAACCGAGTGTGAAACATTGGGCGTGTTCATGGGCAAAGCCTATCTGCATAACCGGGCAAATTCACATTTTTCTTAGCAGTTATAAGGGAGAACTCAGATTTTCACTTTTGTCGAATAATCGCTATATATAACCCCTTATCTGCAGAAACGGTGACCAGCGTCACTAAATATCGGAGATATTGATAAGCGATATTAGGCTTTTATGCAGAGCGGCAGCTAAAAGTCCACTTTATGGGGCAAAAATGTCATAAATTGTCCTATGTGGGCGTTTTGAGAAGAGAAGGTCCGATTCAAATGAGCCATGCATCGGTGGGAGATGAGCTAGCGATACTCCATAAGGTAGCTTTTAAGTATCTATTTGATTTCCAGTACTGGGGTAGCAAAGGTTGGCGTAACTAAGTGGACCCTTTGGGAGTCAAATAATTACGAGTCCAATAGCAGTCAGAGTCTGGTCGGTAGCCGTAATTGATAGCAATTTTTCGGGGGTGAGGGATATGGGACTATTCAGGAAGTCGAAAAATCCGAAGCAAGTCACCGCCCCTCAATTGGCTAATCCCATTGACCCAGCAAACAAACATACACAAGTTGGCCTTACCGATGCCAGGATGATAGCTATCTATCGCCAGATGCTGCTTGCCCGGGCTGTGGACGTCAAGTCGTTGGCGCTAAATCGGATGGGAAAAGTTCCTTTTATGGTTCCAGCTTCCGGGCACGAGGCGGTTCAGGTTGCTGCGGCAAATGCGATCAATATCGGCAAGGACGTCGTCTGCCCCTACTACCGAGATTTGGGCCTAATCCTGGCTATGGGGGTCACTCCATACGAGGTCTTCCTCGGACTTTTTGCCAAGGACGATGATCCTTCCTCTGGTGGCCGTCAAATGCCGTCGCACTGGGGGGATGAGAGGTTCCGAATCCTGACGGGATCGTCCCCGATTGCTACTCAACTCCCTCACGCCGTCGGCGCGGCTTTGGATATCAAACTCGCCGGGAAGGACTCGGTGGTTTTAGCGACTTTTGGAGATGGGGCGACGTCGAAGGGAGATTTTCATGAAGCGCTGAACTTTGCCGGAGTACACAAGTTGCCGATCGTCTTTCTCTGCGAGAACAACGGCTATGCGATCTCGGTGCCTTTAGCCAAAGAGTCGGCGATCAAGGACTTATACATTAGGGCAGCGAGCTATGGCTTTCCTGGTGAAGCGGTGAACGGTAATGACCCAGTGGCCGTATACGACGCAGTTTCAAGGGCCTGGGCTCGTGCCCGGTCAGGCGAGGGTCCGACTCTGATAGAGGCGCATACCTATCGATTCTTGCCCCATACATCCGATGACGACGACAAGGTTTATCGGGACCAGGCGGAGGTGGAGGCTGCTAAGAAGAACGACCCCTTGATAATCACCAAGAACTATCTAGAGTCGCTGGGTCTTATTGCTCCAAAGGACACCGAGGAGTGGATGTCCCAAATACGGATACAGGTTGATCAGGATGCCGATCGGGCGCAAGAGGCCAGGGACCCTAGAGCTGATTCGGTCTATGACTACGTCTTTCCCTACCATCAACAGCCCGAAGAGACCGAGGTCGACCCTGACGATTCAGACGTCGTCAGCTACTTAGAGGCCCTACGCCGGACGGAACACCAACTGCTCGCCGAAGATCCTCAAGTGATGCTGATCGGAGAGGATGTCGGGAGAAACGGAGGGGTCTTCAAAGCGACTGAGGGATTGTTGGCCGAGTTTGGCGAGGACCGAGTCATGGATTCACCGCTGGCTGAGTCGTCATTAGTCGGTATCGGAATCGGATTGGCAATGGTTGGCAGGCGGCCTATCATCGAGATCCAGTTCGCCGACTTTATCCACTCGGCCTTCGACCAGATAGTGTCGGAGGCGGCCAGGATCCACTACAGGTCTAAAGGTTCCTTTGACGTTCCATTGGTGATAAGGGTCCCATATGGAGCTGGGGTCCATGGCGCCTTGTACCACTCACAGTCTGTCGAGGCATTCTTCGCCCATGTGCCCGGACTAAAGGTCGTCATGCCCTCTACTCCGGCGGATGTAGCGGGATTGTTGCGAAGCGCCGTCGAGGACCCCTCACCCGTTCTTTTTCTGGAACACAAGAAGGCTTATCGCATTGTCAAAGGACTACTTCCCAGGGGAAATCAGCACCGAGTACCGATCGGCAAGGCAAGAATATCTCGCCCTGGCGAGGACGCTACCATTATCACCTATGGTCTGATGG
>JAKBHQ010000069.1 GCA_021836665.1 Thermoplasmata archaeon | reverse complement strand
GATATCGGTCGTGACTTACGAGGATCAAGCCACCGGTGAAGCGAGCTAACCACTCTTCGAGCCAAGTGATCGCTGGAAGGTCCAGATGGTTGGTCGGTTCATCCAAGATCAAAAGCTCAGCTGGGTGTGCTAGCACCTTGGCGAGAGCTACTCGTTTTGCCTGTCCTCCGGAAAGCCCGGAGATGGGTCGATCCATCATCCCAGCCATACCGAGTCGATCTAAGATTGCCTCGCTTTCCCACCCCCCACCCACTGCCCCTCTTACGCTGCCCGGAGGCAGGGGGGAATCCTGCTGTAGGAAGCCGATTCGAACGCCGCGTCCCCACCTGATCTCCCCGGCCTCGGGGACCTCGCTACCGGCCAGCACCCTCAGCAAGGTCGACTTGCCGGTCCCATTGATCCCGACTATCCCCACCCTTTCTCCATCGGTGACGGTAAGGGAGAGCTCTTTGAAAAGGTGCCTATCGGAACGAGACATCGAAATGCCTTCGGCATCAACAAGAACAGTCATACTTAAACGGTAGGAGGAGAGGCCGCCGGCTCGGCCCACCAGATGGTGGGATGACCGGAGGTTCTCAAGCCTTTTGACTAGTAGGACCTCGGAAGCTTTAGTTCGTGTTCGGCGATGAAGTTCAGTATCATCTCGTTGTTGATCGGGGCGGTCTTAGCTAGCCGAGCCGGAGCCAGCATCTGGATGATGCCATAATCCCGCACGAAGCCGTTGCCGCCGTGGGTTTGAATCGCCCTGTCAGCGGCTTCGAAGCCGACTTCTGAGGCGAGATATTTTGCCATATTTGCATACCTGGCTACTACCGCCATCGGGGCGCTTTGATCGAAGGCGCTGGCGGCCTGGTAGGTAAGGAGTCTTGCGCCTTCCTGAGTGATGCGAATTTTGGCGAGCGGGTGTTGTACCGCCTGGTAGCTCCCTATGGGAGCGTCGGAAAAGACTCGCCGTTCTTTAGCATAATCAACCGACTTAGACACGAAATAGTCGACCATTCCAACCGCAAATGAGGCGGCAATGATTCTTTCGGGATTGAGTGCTTCGAACAGAACGGCCGCTCCTAGATCTTTCTCTCCGATTAGCGCAGCCTTAGGAACTTCGACATCGTCGAAAAAGAGCTGAAATTGATTAAAGCCCTCGATCCCCATCGTTTTCATCTTTGACTTGGTGATGCCCTTTGTAGCTGTGTCAATAAAAAACAGACTCATTCCGAAAGCTTTTGGAAGTCCGGCCGACCTGGCCTGCTGGTATGTGGTCGTTCGGCCGACCACCAAGAGGTGATCGGCGCGATCCACGCCGGTGATCCAAGCCTTTTCGCCGTTGAGCACAAATCCTCCTCCGTCTGTCTCTTTGGCGGAGAGCGCTATCCGAAAAGAGTTTGTTCCCGCGTCGGCTTCGGTGATGGCGAAGGCACTCTTGATCTTGCCCTCGGCGATCTGGGGTAACCAAAGTTGCTTCTGCTCCTCGGTTCCTCCTCGCTGGATCGCCATTGCATCCATCGTTGTCAAAAGGGCCAATGTGTTGGCCAATCCGAAAGAAGCGAACCTCTCCATAGCGAGAGCCATCCCGAGCAGGCCAAGACCACTGCCACCGTAGGGCGAGGGGATCAAAGCTCCGAAGAGTCCAAGGTCTACCATCGCCTGGATAAGTTCGTCTGGATACTCACCTTGTTCAAAGATCTGGTTGAGGAATTCCTTTTTTCTCGGCCCTAGGCGCTCGAGATATCCGTCGACCGAGTCGACGAGGGCTCGGTGCTCCTCGGAAAAGTGGAAGCTATGAAGTGATCCGCTTGAACCTTGAGACAACTTTCCCCACCCCCCATTTGTTCCTTTTTGGAAGCTAGCACATTCGGAACTTCTTTTTTCGACACCTCGATTTCCAGCACTCACCTAAGGCAATAAATTAACTTGAGGAGGCTGACATGGAGGATCGGGCTCTAACTTTTCAATAGTGAGCGATGGGTCACTTTGAGGCTGTTGGCGCTTTGAAATTTGCGAACAGCAGTTGGAGTTATTTCGATAAGAGCTCAAGCCCAACACCCTTGCCAAGGTTTTCTAGAGATCGATTCAGTTTGAGCACAGGCTGATGTGTTGTTAATGGTTGAAGTTAGAACTTTTACAGAGACAGGTTTCAGAGGATTTTATGCGCAAATATTCCACGAGGTTTAGAGACGAATCATTGTCCAAAGCTAAGCGGATCAATAGGGCGCTTTGGCTCGGAGCCCTCGGTTCGACGGTCGTCGTGTCGGGTTTGGCCGAGAAGACCTTTTCAGGAAAAACGGCGACCGCTAGCACCTCCTCCACCAGCCAAAGTGGTTCATCTGCTTACAACGTCACGTCTTCGACACTGGCGCCTCCGCCGGTTTCTGCCGGTTCTTCGGCTCCGTCTGTTTCGACCCCTACTCCTTCTGCGGCAACTGGGGCGTCATAATGACCATGAGGTTTTACGAGAGGGCCGCACTCGGAACCAGCTGCTCATTTGTGGTTAGGCTAGAGGACGAGGGGCCAGGCAGGTATTT
>JAKBHQ010000262.1 GCA_021836665.1 Thermoplasmata archaeon | reverse complement strand
ATCACTCTTTGAAAGGTACTGTGAGAATATGAAGGTATCTCCAGAGCCGTCCGAGCGATGTAGTGGAACAATGATAAGACTAGGCAGCTTAACCCCTGGATTCAGTGCCGCTATTTGTGGATCATCCCAGTTAGTGATTTTTCCCTGATATATCTTCGAAAGAATCGGACCTGAGAGTTTGAGGGTGGTTATTCCGGGGATGTTGAAGTTGATCATCTGAGCGGAAATAGCCAACGGGATGTTTTCTAAGGTGGGCGTCTGACTTACGGTTGAAGGAGAGAGGTAGGCGTCTGAAGCCCCAATGTCCACCGTGCCCGAAGACGCGTCGGAAATTCCAGTTCCAGATCCAGTTCCTGCAGTGGTAATAGTGACGCTCGGGTTCTGCTTGGTGTAGGCTGGTCCCCATAGGTTGAACAGCGGATAAAGAAGTGTACTACCGGTTTCCTGTAGTGCTACGGAGCTGGCAGGCGGTGTTTCGAGCGACGCGAATGTCGGGCCCGTTGTGCTAGTAGATGCTGCTGTTGTACTAGTGGCCTGGCTCGTTGTCGTGGTAGTGCTCGACGAGAGCTAGAGCCGCAGGCAGCCAAGCCTGCGCCAAGTATGGTTATGGCTGCGAGTGCCATTGGACGTCTGGCTAACATATAAGTATTGCCTCCCTGTTTCCCTACCGAATTGGTAGCTGTGTTTTTTTACTCTCCGCGATCAACGGTTCTAGAGTTTTTTATTATGTACACGACCTGAATTTGTGCAATGACGCTACCCAATAGATCCAGAGACATAGCGCTGAGTATCTAGTTGGGATGGGGCGGTGAAGATCTGATTGGTTTGCCCGTGCTCCGCAAGTCTTCCTTGGAAGAAAAAGGCCGTAGCGTGACTCAGCCTTCTCGCCTGCGCAAGGTTGTGAGTAACCACTACGAACGTGACTTGTGGGGCGAGCTTCGCAATGAGGTTCTCCACCAGTTCTATTGAGAAAGGGTCTAGTGCTGAGGTCGGTTCATCTAGAAGAAGGACTTCGGGCCTTACCGCTAACGCCCGGGCCAAGCAGAGAAGCTGCTGCTGGCCTCCCGATAGACTGAATGGCGATCCATTTAATCTATCGCTTACTGCCTTCCACAGCCCGACCTCCTTGAGAAGCGTCTCGGTAATTTCGTCGAAGTCATTCCTTTTCGCCAGCCCGTGAGCCTTTACTCCTACCAAGACGTTTTCTCTGATGGACATTGGAAACGGATTCGGACGCTGAAAAAGCATCCCCACGCGCCTCCTTAGTTGCAGGAGGTTAACCGACGAGTCCCAAATACTCGCCGAGTCGAGCAACACTTCACCTCGGCGATGGTAGCCACGTATCTTGTCATTCATCCTGTTGAGCGAGCGCAAAAACGTGGTCTTTCCGGATCCAGACGGCCCGATAAGACTGGTAATCGATCCGCGAGGAAACTCTAGTGACACTCCTTCGAGCACCGTAGATCCGCCAAATCCCAAGGTGAGTGATTCGGTCTTCAGAACGATGTCGGATGGATCCAGCTTGTGCAATTCGCTTCCTCCATTTCCGGACGATACGGTATCTTTTACCTCCCCTCTACTGGCCGATTCAAACATCCTGCCTCAACGTCCTTATCACTTGTTCAGTCGCGTGCGTACGCCTCGGTGCCTCAATGGAGACAGCATCCGCGTCAAGGAGAACGCTAACGAGGAGACGTGAATGGTCGGTGAACGTGAAGTAAATTCTGTTAGTACGCCAACCAACAAGCTAGTGTCCCTTTGGGGTCAAACGAAAATCCCTTAGGTCTTTACTCGGCCAAACGCGACTAGCATTATCAGCACAAAATTATGCGCTTCCCCGGATCAAATTGCGGCTCTTCAGGCGGACTCAGATAGAACTAGTTTGACAGATTTTGCCTTAATCGGCAGAGCTTTTTAATCGGATCTCCGGATAAGGGCGCTTAGACGCTTGTTGACAAACAGATGGTTGGTTTCGTAATTAGGAGGTCCCGTGGCCGAGGTTGAAATCGGTATTGGTAAGTCCGGTCGCAGGGCTTATGGCTTTGACGATATTGCCATTGTCCCGTCGCGTAGGACTCGTGACCCTGAGGATGTTGACATCTCCTGGGAAATAGATGCCTACAAGTTTGAGCTTCCGCTGATGGGCTCTGCAATGGACGGGGTCATCAGTCCATTCACGGCCATAGAGATCGGCAAGCTTGGCGGTCTCGGAGTGCTTAATCTAGAGGGCCTGTGGACGAGGTACGAGGATCCAGATTCCGTCTATCAAGAGATTGCCTCTTTGGATCCCGAGAAGGTTACTCAGAGGATGCAGGAGCTTTACGCCGAGCCGATCAAGTTGGAACTCGTTACCGAGAGGATCCGGGAGATAAAAGCCCAGGGTGTTGTTGCTGCAGCCTCGATCACTCCTCAGCGGACAACCCAGATGATCAAGGCAATTCAAGACGCCGAGTTGGACGTCTTGGTAATTCAAGGGACTGTAGTCTCCGCAGAGCACGTCTCCAAGACTTCTGAGCCATTGA
>JAKBHQ010000351.1 GCA_021836665.1 Thermoplasmata archaeon | reverse complement strand
GACGAGACCACGTCCGAGATCGTTGGTTACCAAACCATCGGCGGTCAACCTCCCGAGTGCTTCCCGGAGGGGCGTTCGAGAGACACCGAGTCTGAGTGCCTGCTCCACTTCACCGAGGATGGTGCCCGGGGCAAGCGTCCAATCGAGGATCTCGTCACGTAAGATTTCGTAAGCTTTTTCACTCGCTTTTTTTGCCATCCTGCGCTCCCTTTGAAGCCATTGTATACGCAGATCCCTCATTTGGCGCATTTCTGCCGAAATATTTCCCCTTTTCCCTATGTTCTGTATACATCAGCGCTTTAACACTACTTTTGCAAAAGTTTGTCCTCCAAATAGGACGTTTTGAACCGCCGAAATGCGCAGTGCCCAAGATCACTAGTAGTCGATCTAAGCCTCCGCGAATCTTGGGCGGATGTTTCGACCCACCGAGTTAGCGCTTTGTTCAAGGCGCTTCGAACGTCGGCTCTTTTCCACATCGACAATCCAACGACTTCCAGAATTAGCTTTCAATCCACAGCTAGCCAAAAGGCATGCTTGGCGCTATTCCATATTGCGCCGCAGCTGACAATCGGCGACCGAATCAGAGGTTGCCGAGTAAGCTCGCCATTTATCAATCTGGAACTTCAGAGGCCAAATCATGGTCCAGATCCCTTTAGAAAAATCGGTCGCTTGTCGCTGCCGACTTTAACGCTGCTCCTCAGCGGCGTCTAACTCTTGACGACTAAAGTTTTTATCTATCTAAAAGGCTTATTGCACCCAAGCTATCCTCGGCTTGTAATGGCTGAGGATAACACGGTAGATCGCTTCCCTAACAGAGTCTGAAGATCGAGCTCGGTCAGTAACTCGATCACTGGGTCTAGCATCTCTAGGTAGCACAAGCAGAGAAACGGAAGGTCGGTCTTGAAATACTTCAAGAATCCCTTGTTAGCGTCGTCTTGTATGGTCCTCTTGGCCGCCTGCGGCTCGGCATCTACCGCTCCTACAACCACTACGACATCCACAACTACTACCTCTACGACAACCACAACCTCGACGACGACGACCGTCTACTCATCGAACTGCACCTCGTCCGAGATTGCTGCCACCCTCGGCTTGAAGGAAGCCGCAGCGGGATCGGTTGCCTTGCCGATAGCGATAAAGAACACCTCCGGCCAAAGCTGCACTATCTCCGGCTACCCAGGACTGCAGCTCGTTGCGGCTTCGGGCAAGATTCCCACGGTCGTCGTAGATTCATCGAGTGTCAGCGTTCCATCCGCGCCGGTCACTTCGATAACGATTAAGCCTGGATCTTCGGCGTACTTCATACTCGGCTTCTCAGACTCAACTGGGTATTCGGGAGAGACCTGCCCTACTTCGAGCTCTATCCAAATAACCCTGCCGGGGGACTCTACTGCGATTCCGGTAGTCGAGAGTATCGCCCCCTATGGAGGAACGACACAGAACCTACAGTGCGGTCTGATCCACGTGACCCCGATTCTAAGCAGCCTCCCGGCGGGCTACCAGATCTAAGTTTTGCAGCCGTTCAAACGGCCGTTTACCGACCATTGGTCTACCAATGGTAGACCAATGGTTCAAGCCGCAAGCCTTGGCCAACCCAAGGTTCGCAGGTGTCGGATCGATTCGATTCAATCCAATAACGACCCGACTTTCCTCAGGAATTTGCCAATAGCGCCTTCAAGGCCTGGTAATCGTCAGCACCCAAAGATCGCTCTTGGGTTTTGACATTCGCCACGAGCTGGGCTTTTGATGTTGCGCCCGCAATGACCGATGAGACTTGGTCTTCACTAAGGAGATAGCTGAAAGCGAGTTCAAGCAGGGAAAGTCCCCGCTTCGATGCAAAGCTATCCAAGCTCTCCACGAGGTCAAAATTAGCGGTTTCGAGTTGCTCGGGCTTATTGGCGAGGCGAGTTCCGGCTGGGGGAGCCTCATTTCGCTTGAACTTTCCGGTCAAGAGCCCGGCTGCCAAGGGATAAAAGGGCAAGACACCGACACCGAACTCTCTAGCCGCTGGAATTACCTCCCTTTCGGCCTCCCTCTGGATCAGAGAATACTCATTTTGGGCGGAGACAAATCTGGAAGCTCCTAATGAACGGGCGACATATTCGGCCTGTGCGATCTGCCAGCCTGAAAAGTTAGAAGACCCAACGTACAACACCTTGCCCTGCTTGACTAGGTCATCGAGTGCGCTAAGGGTCTCGTCTATCGGGGTATCTGGGTCGGGCTCGTGGAACTGGTAGAGGTCGATTCGATCAGTTTTCAGTCTGCTAAGACTCTTTTCAACGGCGAGCCTGATGTACCGCCTTGAACCCCGTGCACTCTGGTTGTCGCCTCTTGGCATCCCAAACTTGGTGGCCAGCACGATTTCGTCCCGAAATTCCGGGATTAGTCTCCCCAAAAAGGTCTCCGAAGCCCCGTCCCCGCCATAGATGTCAGCGGTATCAAAGAGGGTAATGCCGAGATCCCTCGCTCCATATACGACCTCTTTTGTCCGTTCAAAGTCGCAACGACCACCAAAATTATTGCAACC
>JAKBHQ010000127.1 GCA_021836665.1 Thermoplasmata archaeon | reverse complement strand
AGCGTTCAATTCTGCCGGTGATCTCCAAATCGTCGATGGAGTACTTGATATTCGGATCGACCCGTTATCTGCCCCTCGACGCACCCGTGTACTTGTTGCATTGTGTGAACAACTTACCTCCACAAAAACCTGCTATCCGGAGACCAATTTGGTCATGCGATTCTCGGTCAAAGATAGACCTGGCATCTCTTGAACTTTATCCCCCATGTCAGGTGTCCTGGAGTCGACTCCTTCTGTTAGCCAAGTTCCGACCGCCTTACCAATGGAACCGCAAATCTTGGGCCTCAACTCTGAGAATCATTTAAGAGTCCGCCCCAAACTCAACGGTAGTAGATCACAGAAGTATCGTGGTCGCGAGAAATCTCACAAATACCGCATTTCTGAGCCCTCCACTGTCGCAAACCGCACATGATATGACATTTGCCGGACAATTCCATCTATTGGCGGGACCTTCCCATATGCCCGTCGACGGTAGCACTTCGGTTTCTACGGACTAGAAAAGTCCGGGGCATTGGTACAAAAAAGATTTCTTGAATCCAGTTACGCGAATCGAAGACGATCTCGCTCCTTGTAGATATGACCGAGGAACCAGAACGACAAGACGATCTCCGCCCACTCTTGGAAGGTGGACTCTTGGGCTTCGAAGGAGTCGATGCAAAATCATCGGAGGGCGAACTAGTCGCAGTGATGCGAAAATACCGAAATAGGAGGCTCAGGCTTTGGGCTCCCGTGGGAGCCGCATCGCTAGTGCTCGCTGGCTTATTGGGGTCAGCGCTAACCGGCGGGTCAGCAACTCTATCTAATGCCGGCTCTTCTTCCGGTTCTCGATGCCTCAACACTTTGTCAAAAACAACTAGCTGCTCGAACTCGCCCCTTATCACTGGTTCATCCCCAGCTAAACCGGGGGGAGGCTACAACACCGCCATGATGCCATATTTGAGCATCTGTCCCAATTACCTCGAAAGATATCCGATCGAGATGGCACAAGGGGCCTACCCTTCATATCTCGGAACCGAGACAACTTCCAACTCCTTTTCGGTAGATCTCTGCGTCTCTTCGCCTATTACCGCGCAGCGCCCAATTGCGCTCCCGCCCGAAACATACCCACCATCGCAGACTCCTCCGGTAAAAGAAATCACTCCTAGTTCCGCGGCCCTTCCGCCCATTAGCTCCTCTGGGACTTCGAGTGGCGTAGTTGGGAGCTCATCGAGCTCAGAAGGTACTGCGTCAACCGGGTCTGTTGGTACGATCTCACCGTCTCCGAAAGTAACTTTGCCGGTCGTGACTCCAAGTGACCTTGCCAACAGCTCAATTTCGGTGAAATTCAGTCGAAACAATCTATCTTTCAATCTCCAGGCACCCGTCGATCTGGCCACCGTCCCACCGGTAAATTCGGTCAAAGAGATCACTACCGAAACCGTCGGGACAAACCAGAATCCGCCCCAGGTATTCGATGTGGTCTTCGAGGTCGGAGCGGACATAGCGAAGGCCGTGCTATCTGGAACGAATCAGCAAGTCCTCTCGTCTGCGCCTGCCAGTCTCAGCTTCTCAGTTGGCCAACGATTTATTGCTTTGGCTACCACCCAGCTATCTGCTCTAAGCACCACAACCAATTCGGCGAGCACCACCGGCTCCAACGTCTCTTTCTATAACGCCCAAGGGCAGGTAGTCTCCACCATTAACCTGTTCTATGTCTCTTCCGCTGCCGCAAATTTTGCCGGTTAGCGGGTGCTAAGGTAGCCGCGTGAGCGTCTTTGCGAAAATGATCGGAAAGAACCGGGACGAGGAGTTTGTCTACTTCTTCGTCCAGACTTGCCCAAAACTCAAAGGCGCTATCTATCTCTCAGGTGGCGGTGCCAGCACCGATGACATAGCCCAGGAGGCGATGGCGAGGGTATACGCCCATTGGAGGTCGGTAGGCGAAAGTTCCAACCGGGAAGGCTATTTATTCGTCATCGCATATCGACTGTTGGCAAAAGAGCTAAAGTCGCTACAGGCGACCTCTCCGAAAGAGGAGGAGGAACTGCAAATCGAAGCGGAACTCGAGGTTGATTCTTTCGAAGTCTCGCAGCTAGATCGGCTCGAGCTCTATCGGGTGATAGACTTTCTTCCGCCTCAACAGCGAGCCTGTTTTGTCGGACGATACATCGTCGGACTCAGCAGCAATGAACTCTCTGAGGCACTTGGAATCAAACCCTCCAGCGTTCGAAAGCATATCGAATTGGCCAAAAAGCGACTCAGAGAAGTCCTAACCGAAAAGAGCGAAGATACGTCGGCCGATGAAGCATTCCTCGGTCAGAATTAAAGCCTTTACCGGATTGGCAACTTTATCGTTTGAAACCTCCCCACGGATAAATCCGGGGGATTCCTGGCTCAGGCAGCCTGAGTGCCCAGCGGACACCCAAGGTCTTATGCCATCAACACCAGCCGGGTTGAAACCAGCCCGGACGACCATCACGGCCGCAGAATTCTTGTCCCTCGAACTGACCAACCCGCAGACGTCGCAGAAATAGGTCCGTTGGGACAGT
>JAKBHQ010000194.1 GCA_021836665.1 Thermoplasmata archaeon | reverse complement strand
TTTGAGGTCCGCCTGCACGATAATCGCCTTTCTTCCAAAAGACTCGACGATCCCTGCAGTCCTTTGTGCTCCGGATTCCGAGGAGTTATAGTGAATGACGACGTCGGCCCCTTCAGCGGCCGCTCTTTGGGCTAGAGTCGATCCGAAACCGGTTCCCGCTCCGGTTACCATCACCCATTTCCCGCTAAAGCGCGGGTAGACGGGCTGGGGAAAACTTGGAGACTTCACCCCTTGGTCGTTAGTCATAAATACTCCCTTTTAGTTCTTGTTTCACTGTTAAATTCATCTTCTTCCCCACTAACGATTCTCGCCCCAAGGTGAGAGCCGTCCAAGCTGTCGATGGTCCTCAAACCAGCGTCCGACCACCATCGACGTAAAGTACGTGTCCGGTGATGAATGACGCGTGTCGAGATGCCAAAAAAAGTGCCGGACCCGTTAGCTCCCAGGTGGTGCCGAGTCGGCCAGCTGGGACCATCTTTTCAAGTTTGGCGCGGTTGTCGCCTTTGGAAAGGTAATCCTGGGTGAGGTCCGTCTCGATGTATCCCGGCGCTATCGCATTGACGGTGACACCGTAGGGAGCCCATTCCCTCGCCATAACCCGCATCATCTGATTTATCGCTCCCTTGCTGGCGGCATAGGGTGCATGGTCTGGGTGGGCGAGCAGACCGGATACCGAAGAGAGCAGGATGATCCGTCCAAAGCGCCGCTCAATCATCGACCTCCCAGCCGCTTGGGCGAGGTAAAAGGCGCTATCTAGGTTGATCTTTTGGATTCGAGTCCATTCGTCGTCGGTGAAGTCCAAGACCGGTTTCCTGAGGTTGATACCTACCGCATGGACGAGTACATCGATTCCGTCAAAAGCCGCCTCTACCCGAGCAACGGCTTCTCGAGCGCCGCTTCCAGTCGAAAGATCGGCGGTAATGGTCAGGGCATCCGGACCGAGCTCCTTCGAGACGACCTCGAGACGCTCTGGGTCTAGGTCGACCAAAGCCACCTTCGCCCCGGCGTCAACAAAGGCCTTGGCGCATGCAGATCCGATACCGCCGGCCCCAGCGACCAGTACCCTGCTGCCAGTTAGTCCGAGCCAATTTGGTTGAGACTCTAAGACGACTTCGTCGCTCACCAAGGATCCTCTTTCCTCATTAGTTTCATTTAGTAAAAGTGACTTTCATTATTACATCCTAAATTGCCGTTGTCAACTAAAGGGAGGTTTGGCTTTAACCAAGTTGAGTTTTGTCTTCTCCAAGGGGTAGTTTGCAATGGCAATTCGTGTCCCTACTTGCATAAATAAAAATGTCGTCGTACAAAACAGATGATCTTTAACACCGAGGTTGTTGGGGACTTAGTTCGCAAATTCTCCCTTTGCTAGTCGAAATCTGACTTCCTAACGAGCCTTTGGGCTCCGAACTACTTGACAGCCAAAACGGGGGCTGATAATGTCTCCATTAGTAAAAGTGACTTTCACTGTATGAAACTATGAGAAGAGGGGGGCGAGATGAAGCTAGTAACATTTGATGCCGGGCGAGTCGGGCGGATAGACGGAGACATGATCATCGAACTCGACTGTTCGACGATGCGCGAATACTTTGAGCGCGACGCTTCAGTCAAAGAGACCGGGGCTCGCGTCCGTCTTTCCGACGCCAAACTTCGTGCGCCGATAGTACCCAAGAAGTTTTTCCACACCGCCGGAAATTTCCGAGAGCACCACGAAGATCTGGCCCGTGTCAACTGGTCACACCCGGTGAACAAGGGGATCGTCTTTTTTCAAAATGTCGACGCGATCATCGGGACCGAAGAGCCCGTCGTCTACCCGAGCCAGCTGACCAATGAGCTCGATTATGAGTTGGAGATGGCGATCGTCATCAAAAAAGGCGGAAAGTTCTTCTCCGCCGAGCAGGCTATAGAGCACATTGCGGGATATATGGTGTTCAACGACATCACCGCGAGGGATATTCAGCGCAGGGAGATGGCTTCTGGGGTTTTTTCATTCTCCAAAGCGATCGACACCTTCTGCCCAATCGGCCCGTGGATTGTTACCGCTGACGAAGTCGGCGACCCTCACGACCTTGACATGGAACTCCGGGTCAACGGACAGGTTAGGCAGAAGTCGAACACCAGCCGAATGTCGGTTTCGATTCCCCAACTAGTCGCATACCATTCTCCCCAGATCTACAGTCCTGGGGACCTGATCTCAACGGGCACCATTGCTGGGGTCGCAGCGAGTACCGACGACCCATTTGCTAACTACCTAAAACCAGGAGACGTGGTCGAGGCTGAAATCGAAAAACTCGGCATCCTCCGCTCGCCGATAATCTCCTGGAAGGATGCTTATGGCGAAGAGCCGCCGCCCGCCGACATCTGGATGTAGTCCACAAGGGCGATCAGCATAACTGATGCGCCGCCACAGATGGATTATTTAGCCAGACCCTTTTTGTTTGTCACTACCTATCAAAATCAGCTCGCAAAAATCAATACCGTTATATCAATTCAGTTCATAGTCAAAAATAATAAATTGGGGGATCTAGAAA
>JAKBHQ010000237.1 GCA_021836665.1 Thermoplasmata archaeon | reverse complement strand
TGCCAGGTTCGGCAGCTCCGCGCTCTTCGAGGACGTGCAAGATGAGTCCTGGGTCTACTTTGTGCACTCCTATGCGGCACCGGTTGGATTCAACACCACCGCTTCGTGCGACTATGGTGGAGAGTTTTCGGCGGCGGTGGGGAGCGCTAATCTTTATGGGGTTCAATTCCATCCAGAGAAGTCGTCGATGGTTGGACTGAAGATTCTTTCCAACTTTTCGAAGATTTGCGGATCTACCGCGATACCAAACGGGGGATTGCTTTGGAAATAATTCCAGCAATAGACATCCTTAATGGCCGATGTGTACGCCTGGAAATGGGCGATTTTGATAGAAAGACCGACTACTCAGATCCGATCGATGCGGCGCAGTGGATAGTAGAGGCAGGCGCTAAGTGGCTCCATGTGGTCGATTTGGACGCGGCAAGAGGTACTGGACATAACCGGACGCTGATCGACGAGATTATTACATCTACAAAGCTGTTCGTAGAAGTAGGTGGTGGAGTTCGAAGTTTAGAGACCGCTGGCGAGTTGATCGAGATCGGTGCAAAAAGACTCGTCTTAGGGACAAAAGCAGTCGAGGAGCCTCAGTTCATCGCCGATGTAGTTTCGCTATCCGAAGTGCCCGTGGCCGTCTCTTTGGACTATAAATACCACGAGACGCAGCCGATAGTACAGATCAGGGGTTGGACAGAATCCACCGGAATTTCCCTCTTTAGCGCGCTGCAGTACAGCCAAGAAATGGGGGCAACATTCGTTTTGGCGACCGACGTGTCTCGAGACGGAATGTTCAGCGGTTTTGATATTCAGACTTACATGGAGATCCTTGACTCTTGCGAAATGGAATTAATCGCTTCGGGCGGAGCGTCAAGCCTGGTGGACCTGGTCGAAGCTTCAGAGGTTCGATCATTGAGGTATAAGCGAGCAATTCACTCCTGTGTCGTCGGAAAAGCTCTCCACGATGGGAGAATCAATCTTGCAGAGGCTCTTGGCCAGTGGAGGTAATACGAATAATTCCATGCCTGGATGTGGCCAAGGGTCGAGTTGTAAAGGGAGTTAACTTTGAAGGACTGAGGGATGCTGGCGACCCCGTAGAACTTGCAAAGTATTACGACCGCCAAGGAGCCGACGAGATAGTCTTTTTAGATATCACTGCGTCGCATGAGAATCGCGGGACCATGGTCGAGTTGGTAAGCAAGTGTGCCGACGAGGTCTTTATCCCCCTCACCGTGGGGGGTGGAGTGACCTCGGTCGAGGCAGCCAGGGCGTTGCTTCGCGCAGGAGCAGACAAAGTTTCGCTCAATACCGCCGCAATTTTGAATCCCAACCTCATCAGCGAAATGATGAACGAGTTTGGTAGCCAGTGCGTAGTGGTGGCAATTGACGCCAAAAGAGACCCAGAAGGTAACTTTTTTGTGTATACCCATGGAGGCAGAAACAAGACGGAGCTTAACGCCCTCTCCTGGGCCGAGGAGGTCGTTAGTAGGGGAGCTGGTGAACTTCTGGTCACTTCGATGGATCGAGACGGAACTAAGGAAGGTTTTGATCTATTGCTGACTAGGGGCATAGCGGACCGAGTGAACGTTCCGGTAATAGCATCTGGTGGAGTGGGCTCGACCCAGGATTTCCTTATAGGAGCTTTGGAGTCAAAGGCGACGGGTTTGCTTGCTGCGTCGGTATTCCACTATGGCGAGATCAGCGTAGGGGAAGTCAAGCGGGTCCTTGTGGCCAACGGAGTGGCTACCCGACCAGAACCCTAATGCAAGATTGAGTTAGTTTTAAGTGCTTAGTCAAAAAATAGGTCGGTAGATGCGTCTGTTTAGGGTTGAATGGTTTGAGAATGACAAATCAACCGATGAAACAGGCAATTTATGTTTTAGCCGACCGAGTATTGGTCTCGCAACCTTTCGCTGAGGGTGAGAGGCAATCTCGTTCAGGGATTTTGATACCTGCTACGGCACAGGTGGCAAAGAGGCTTACCTGGGCCGATGTAGTAGCCGTCGGTCCAAACGTTCGTTCGGTGAAGGTCAAGGATAGGGTACTTTTCGACGCCGAGGAACGCTACGAAGTCGAGGTAAATGGAGACACCTACTTGATTTTGCGAGAGAGAGATATTCACGCAGTTGCAACCGAACAGTCAGAGGGCGGAACGGGACTCTATCTCTAATGACCAGACCTGAAAAACTCGCTATGGAGGTCGGATTTGATCTGAGCGAATTGCGCCTCAACGACCAGGGGCTGATACCGGCCATCGCAGTGGACATTGTTACGAATAAAGTTCTGATGATGGCTTGGATGAACCTCGAATCCCTTCAACGAACCATCGAATCCGGAAGGACCTGGTATTTTTCTCGCTCGCGCAATGAATATTGGGCCAAAGGGGAAACCTCGGGCAACATCCAGCTTGTGCATCGCATCACGGCTGACTGCGATATGGACACCCTTTTAGTCGAAGTAAGTCAAATAGGCGGAGGAGCATGCCATACTGGCGCCTATAGCTGTTTTTTTAATACGATAGCCAGCGAGATTACCCCA
>JAKBHQ010000166.1:608-12555 GCA_021836665.1 Thermoplasmata archaeon | reverse complement strand
CGCAACTGAGCGTCAAGGGGCATGAGTTGCAAGAGACCAAAATCTCTTATCAACCATGTGCGGATAAGCCTAACACCCTGAGCAATTATGTTTAGGTTTTTAGAAGCAGTTGTGAACTGGCAGACGCAAGTTGCCGATGGCTGGGATCTCTATTTCTAGCCGATTTAATGATTAGCTAAGGCAAATCTGCTTCGGATCAGCTCACTCCGATCATCGCATTGCCTTGTTGCAGACTGACTTGATCCAGTGACGGGCCAGTTCCCACGAACGCATCTTCGGATCGAGTAGGTCATAATGGTCTTCACCATCAACCTCTATGGTCTCGATCAGGTCACCTTTCGACTTAGCGGCTTGGAAAAACTTCCGGCCCATATCTATTGGAACTACCGTGTCCTTCTTACTGTGCACCACCAGAACCGGGACGCCTATCGGCAAGAGCTCCATTGGAGAAACAGCAACATACCTGCGAGGTACCTCTTCAGGCATTCCTCCAAGGAAGATCCTCAAGGCACCACCAGACAGTCCCCTGTCGGCAAAACTAATTAAGTCGGTAATCCCTCCGAGTGATACAACGCCAGCAACGACCAAAGACCCGCCCTGCTGAGAGATCCCAGCACTACGGTTGGCATTTTCCGAAACGGATGCTAACCACAGGGCAAGCTGCCCTCCAGAAGAGTGTCCAACTAGTACAACCCTGCTGATCCCTGAAAGGTAGAGTGCATCCATTGAGGCCGCCAAGTCAAAAAAACTGTCCGGCCAGCCTCCGCCAACACCCATCATGCGATATTCGATGTTGGCAACTTCGATCCCAGCTGCTACGAGATCATCTACCAAAGGCTCCATCTCTGATAGGTCCGATTCCCCATGCCAGTAACCACCATGGATAAAACAGACCGCAGTCCTTGCCCTCTTCACATCTGCCGACCTATCAAGGGCGAGTACCGAAACATCGCCAGCCCTGTAGATCTGCGGTCCTATCGGCGAAGCTGACTCCATCCTCGCTGATTCCTTCGCACCTAGGGAACTATAGAGATCAATAAACTGACAAGAGTCGCCGCCGTAGTGTATTCGATCCCACTTGATTCTGGTAGTTCCCAACCGATCACTCCCCCAATGAGACCGACATTAAATCACTTATCGGACTAAAACACCACCAGCTAAATCCAAATTCATCGATTGTTGAAGATACAGGGGATTGACCCTACGCCCAAGGCAATCCCAATTTCTGGAATACCTAGACGACGGAGATACTTAGCGTCGCAGTGCACCCGGTAAATGGGTCATCGCAAATGTCGATCTTTTTAACCTCCATGCCGGCACTCTTTGCGGCGCCAGAAACAACTCCGACGTGAAGCGAACACAAAACTTCGCGATCCATGGCGGTCATGTGTCTAACTGGACATTTTGTCAGTGTGAACTTGCAGGTCGTCCCGTTCCACTCGGTCTTTGGGGCGAACCCCCAATCTTTCATCTCGGACTGGAGGGCTCCTATCGCCTTTTCACGGTCACCCAAAGATGATTGTGTTGCAAACTCGACCAGCTTAGATCCAACCCTCTCACCAACGTCAGCTGGGGTTGCACCCTCTGCTATTACCTCAAGCAGCATCGCCGACACCCTCTCATAGGAGGATACCGCACGCTCTCTAGCATCCGGGGTTGGGCTATAGAGGTATCGTGGGCGACCACGCGAGGATCGCCTCTCTATGGTCTCCGCCACTAGGCCGGCGTCCAGCAGTGATTCTAAATGGTGTCTTATTGCGTTGTGATGTAATCCCAGCGTCTCTGCCATCTCGGCAATCGTAAGTGGCTCGTGAGCCCCAAGTATCTCCTCCAGTACCCGCCTCTTATTTGAGGTCGGCCCTGCCGGTCTCCTCCCTGCCACAATCGATCTCCTCTCAGTTATCGTCTCCTATTACGCTCTAACCAACATCAACCCGCCTCAGTTTGGCGCTGATTCTGACCCGGCATCAACCTGGCCGAAATAACACTAATGTATTTTCCGGCCAATTAATTCCCAAATACTTCCATTTTGGGTAAGCATTCAAAATCACCATAAAACTCAAGGCGCAAAATATAAACCTCGGCTCGACTATTTTCTACCATGCGACACTCGAATCACTTAATCGACGGCCCCCATACAAACTCAACCCTTGCCCTGTGATTTCTTGTGACTAAGATACAATCTCTGTACACGGGTATTGCGTTGAACAATTAATGATCGTAACGGACTCAAGATCTTCGACACCGAAAACCCCAACCTTCGCAAAACGTCAGCTTTAAATACAGCCTATGTTCCAATTATCACCAAAGTCCGGCTGAAGGTCTAATCCCCATGAGTGTATCGTGCTATTAGCTTTTTATTAATAACAATTCGTTTGCAATCAAACGACAGCCATACTGCTAGCCGTCCTACGGATTGAAAAGTATACCGAAGTCCGCACATTTTGTCCTAATTGGTCAACCTGGCAAGGTTCGATACGTTCAGAACATGGACACCAAGTGATGAGATGACCCATCATATCCTTCTAAGAGCAAATCTCCTTTTCAGGGGGTGTTAAACTAATTCAACACCTTCAGTACTGGACAACTTGTAGGCGAGTGTCGGGTTGTTGTCATCGTCCTGTCTAACAAGCCTGTGAAATTTAAAACAGAGTCACCTATGCCGATCGACATAGGTGACTGCAGGGTGTGCCTATCTAAATAAAGACTATTTTTTAACTGGTTTCCTCGTGTACGACACTGGAAACGCCTCTAGCGTCGGTCGCTTGCCTATCGAAAGTGCGCTTGTTGTTAGATTGGCGTGATGCCGCAAAGACGGCCGAAGAGACTACAAAGCCTATTCCACCGGCAATCATCAGGATTATCCCAACCGTCGAGAGACGAAAACCGCTTCCCTGGGTAGTGACTGCGAAGTACATTATCGCCCCAACTACCGCTGCAACGATACTAAATACCATTCCTGTAAGTCCCATATCTACTTCTTTCTATATTGTTGGCTCGGCAATGCGCCAGAGCTCCGGAAACAGCTGATTTGAATTTCTGATCGAAATTGGTGGTGGTCGTTTGACTCAGAAGACCAATGAGCTTGTCATGCATCGACCGGCATGACCCGAGCCAACTATCTCTTGTACCAATTCCTCTTGCCCTTGGTCATAAAGCTGAAAAGCCAGATCACCGCTACGATCCCCGCAACCAACCAAAGAAGATGGATGGTAAATCCGGCGACACCAAAGATTCAGGCTAAAGCGAGTACTGCGAGAATTAGAAACATTTTGCGTCCTGTCCCCAGCAGCTCCTATCGAAACCGCCGGTTGGAAGTCTTGAAAAACTCCCATACGTCATTATACACTAGAAATCTATTATTAGCAATCTATATCTAGTTTTTTGCCACTATAGTCAAAAGGTATGGCCTCTTGGAGTTTTCTAACAAATCACGCCCGAGTACTCGTGCACATTGCTGGCGACCCTGCAGCACGCCTCCGTGATATCGCCCTGACCTTGTCCATAACCGAACGCAGCGCTTTTCGGATCGTCGATGATCTAGAGAAGGCTGGCTATCTAGAGAAACAGCGAAACGGGCGCCGGACTCGCTATTCGATTCAAGCCGAGCTGCCGCTGATTGATCCGGTGGCTAGCTCACCCTCCATTGGCGAGATCCTAGCCCTACTGGTACCGGTAGAGGCGCTACAGATGAGGAATGAAGGCGACTAGCCGAACCACAGCATTTAATTGGGCAAATTCGGTGATTCCCGCCTGACGCTACTTTGATAAATCTTGCAGACACCCTTCGGCCTCAATTTTGTCCTTCAACAACATGCGGAAAGTTGGACGTTAGAAACTGAATTATTGCTGTGGGATCAAGATAATCCATGGCTGTGGATTAGATACGATGAGTTCGTTGTTGGAACTTTAGCAAGACATACCCCTTGCCCGAGGTAATGAAGGAGCCACTTTTGAAACTATTTCCAAAGATCTTGGGGGCGATCGACTCGCTTAGCCGCCCGTCAACTGTCCACGCACACTGCGACTTGCCATGCGGCGTCTACGATCCGGCTCAGGCACGAATTGAGGCAGAGTCGGTGAAGGCGATTATGGAGAAGTTCAATGCTTCAGACGATCCCGTTTTCAAAGAAAGGGCCGTATCTATCAAAGAGGAGCGGGCTGAATTGGTAAAGCACCACCTGTGGGTACTTTGGACCGATTACTTCAAACCCGCTCACCTAGAGGCTCACCCTGGACTGCACGATCTCTTCTGGTCTGCGACCAAGACGGCCGGAGAGTCCAAAAAGACTACCGACGTGCAAGTGGCTGACAAGCTATTAGGTCAAATATCCGAAATTGACAAAATTTTCTGGGCTACAAAGAAGTAACTGAATCCAGCCGTCTCGGGACAACGAGTATGTCGGTCCTTTCCGACCTACTTGTTGTCCTTGATGAGCAAGTACTCGAAACTTCTTTGAGTCCACTGCTAGTTAGTGCTCTAAACCTCGATGGTCGAGCCTGCAGATAGGTTGGGCTTGCAGATAGGTTGAGCATTGGCTTTTTGCGGCCCTATGTCCGCCGCGCTTGCATTTGGCAGTGGTCTCTGAATGCCGCAGATTGCAACGACCGCCTTCCAAGGTAAAGAAAACAGTTTGCGTTTATTAATCATTCCAAACGGCCTTTCACGCGATTCATTTGCCGTCAGCATTCCGGCTATAGAATCTTCACTAGAATCTCGATAAGAATCTTCTACGTTGGCTTACATTTCTGACGGGGGCACTCCTTTGGACCTCAACGCGGACCTCGGAGAAGGTTTTGGACCCTATCGCATATCCGACGATGATGCGATACTCCCCTACATAACCTCTGCAAATGTAGCCTGTGGCTTCCACGCTGGAGACCCACAGATTATGTCGAACACCGTCAAGAAGCTCCAGGCGCTCGGGATTAGGATTGGGGCGCAGGTTGGATATCGGGACATATTCGGTTTTGGCAGAAGACGACAGGATATCTCCCCCGACGATCTCTCCGATGACATTAGTTATCAGATAGGGGCACTCTACGCTATTTCAGCTAAGCACGATGCGACGATTAGCTATGTAAAACCCCACGGGGCCCTCTATAACAGGTGCTTTAGCGACCACGAACAATCGGCAGCCGTCGTCAACTCCGTCTATGACTTCGATCGAGACCTTTACATTCTCACGCAGCCAGGTAGCGCCTTAGCCTTCGAAGCGAATCGAAGGGGCATCAAGACCCTACACGAAGGCTTCTGTGACAGGAGGTACCTAAGCGATGGAACCCTTGCTCCGAGATCTGAGGAGGACTCGGTAATCAAAGACCCAACCTTGGCGGCCAACCAGGCACAAGCCCTCGCTCAAGGTTTCGACTTGCCCCACCCTTCCGCATGGAAACCAACCGCTACGATAGATTCACTTTGCGTGCACAGCGACACTACCGGCGCACCTGAAATTTTGGCTGCTGTAAAGAAACGCCTGAGCTCCATTGGAATTACAGTCAAGGCTCCATAAATCCACATGAAGATCTATTCAATCGGCCCAAATGCTTTTATAGTCGACTTTGACACCTCAGATCTGGTCATCGCCAGTTTCAAGTACCTCAGAATGGGGATCCCCCACCTCTTCGAGGAGGTCATCCTCGGCGCCGATACCATCGTCATCAAAGCGGCTGAACAAGTTGCGATAACCAGCAGTGCCATCGCCGAAATGCTAAACGACGTTGGAGCTATAGCAGGTGGTCGGGACCAAAAGGACATTGAAATCCCCACCGTTTACGACGGCCTAGACCTGGATAGTACTGCCGCATTAGCCGGATTGACGGTGCGGGAGGTGATCGACTTGCACTGTGCAGCTCCATACACGGTCTCATTCCTCGGCTTTGCCCCCGGTTTTGCCTACCTGGTGGGCCTCCATCCCTCACTTGAGTTGCCAAGGCTTAGCTCACCGAGAGGGTTAGTTCCAAAGGGTGCGGTTGCTATTGCCGAAAGCTACAGCGCCGTCTATCCAAACCCTTCGCCAGGAGGGTGGAGGTTGATCGGAAGAACTGAACTGAATCTTTGGGACCCATCAGCGCCAGAACCAGCACTGCTTCAGCCCGGCGACCGTGTGCGATTTGTGGAGAGAAGGATCTGGTGACGGAGATCCAGAACAACTACTTGGAAAACTACCTTGAAATTATCACCGCTCCGCCCCAGCTACTCATCGAGGACCTTGGACGCCCTGGATACAGTTGGATGGGCGTCACACCATCGGGAGCGTGCGATCAAGCAAGCTTTAGACTCGCCAATCGGTTAGTGGGTAACCCGCAGCACCTGGCGGCCCTTGAGATCCTCTATGGACCTTGCCAGATTCAGTTTCACAGCAGCGCCATAATCGCGGTCACCGGCGCCATACAAAGTCTGACCATTGCCGATAGACCCTGCTCTTTCAACTACGCCCACCTCGTCAGACGAGGGGATACGGTCTCCCTTGAGGTGCCTCAATACGGACTACGGAGTTACTTGGCTATCAAAGGCGGCTTATATGGAGAACCATACCTAGGTTCGTCATCATCGGATACGCTATCTGGGCTAGGACCGGCACCGTTGTCAAAAGGAGACCGAGTCGCAATCCAAGAGACTGATTTAGCTGTGGAAATTCCCTTTGAACTAGCGGCTACGGATGGAATAAGCGACCACTTCGACCTCACTGGATGGTGGGGTCCTAGAAGTCGGCACTTCACACGGAACTCGATCTCTAAATTGGCAAATAGGGAGCTAATAGCTTCCAAAGATGCGAGCCGAATTGGCATCCGCCTCTCGGGAGCCGAATTGAGCCCCGAGCCAAACCTCCACGTTGAACCGGAGGGGATATTGCGCGGTTTTCTCCAAGCGCCCCCATCGGGAGAGTTGGTCTTATTTCTAGCCGATCACCCGACTACCGGTGGATACCCAATCGTTGGAGCCTTAGACCCGCGCTCGACGGACCTAGCAGCCCAGATACGGCCGGGTGACAGAGTAACACTCAAGCTGGGCGATAACTAACGGTCAGCAAGGAGCACAGCTTTGGCTTGTGAATTGCGGTCGTTTTACTCGCCGATTGGTAGAAAATATCTATCGCTATCTGCGATCCTCCTTATTTATCTCTCGGCAAAGTGTAATACCTTAGTAAATTGGTAGTCTTTATCTATCCCTAAATCCAGGGATTAGTTAGCCTTTCCCCCAAATCAAGGCAGGTAAAACAGAGATGGCAAGGATACTCGTTACTGAAGAGATTGCAGATATCGGCCTCGATAAGCTTAGAGAAGCCGGTCACCAAGTAGACATTAAACTCGGTCTGTCCCCCGAAGAACTTTTGGGCGAGATCAAGACGGCAGAGGGATTGATAATCAGATCCGCAACAAAGGTGACCAAGGAGGTCCTCGACTCCACCACCTCTCTCAAAGTAGTTGGAAGGGCCGGGATTGGCCTCGACAACGTTGATGTTCCATACGCCACAAAGCGCGGCGTCATGGTGGTAAATGCCCCCCAGTCCAACATACTTTCGGCCGCCGAACACACCCTGGCGCTTCTTCTATCTCAAGCGCGAAATATCCCTCAAGCCCACAGCGCCCTGGTGAACGGAAAGTGGGAAAGGTCCAAGTGGGAAGGGGTCGAACTCTACGGCAAGGTCCTCGGAGTAGTCGGACTCGGAAAGATTGGAGCACTCGTCGCACAACGAGCGCTCGCCTTTGGAATGAGATTGGTCGCTTACGATCCCTACGTCTCGCAAGAGAAGGCAAAAAAGATGGGGGTCGAGTTGATGGGACTCGAAGAGCTAATAGCTGAAGCTGACTTCGTAACGATCCATCTTCCAAAGAACAAGGAGACCTCCGGACTAATTAACAAGGACCTACTGGCCAAGGCCAAGCCGTCTTTGCGAATCATAAATGCCGCTCGTGGCGGAATAATTGATGAAAATGCCCTCGCAGAAGCAATCCAAGATGGGACCATAGCCGGAGCCGCTCTCGATGTATTTTCCTCCGAGCCAATGACCGAATCTCCCCTATTTGAGCTCTCCTCGGTCGTCGTCACGCCTCACCTTGGAGCATCTACGACAGAAGCCCAGGACAAAGCGGGCGTTACCATAGCTGAGCAGCTCCTTCTAGCTTTCGCTGGAGATTTTGTACCATTTGCCGTCAACGTCGACGCCGCTGAAGCGTCGGAATCTTCGAGGCCATTTTTATCAATCGCCGAATCTTTGGGGAGATTCTTGGCGTCGATGTCGGGTGGTCTGCCCTCGGTGTTGGAGGTTGAGTATCAGGGCCCAATTGCGGAGGATGATACCCGCCTGTTGACCCTCTCGGCGCTGAAAGGGGTGTTTTCCGAAGCGACCGACGATCCGGTATCCTTCGTCAATGCCCCGCAACTCGCACAAGAGAGGGGCCTCGAGGTCAGAGAGACGACTAGCCCGACATCGAGGGATTTCGTATCTCTAATCACCCTAAGGAGCAAGGAGCATGAAGTAGCTGGGACGATAACCGGGATCAAGGGAGAGCCCCGTATCGTTCGAGTCGACGGACATCCCGTCGAGATTCCGCCAGCAACCTACATGTTGGTCGTTCGGAACGACGACAAGCCAGGCAAGATAGGCGTAGTAGGGACGATCATCGGCGAAGCGGGCATTTCTATCTCGTCGATGGCCGTGAGCCCATCCAACAACGACGGCTCGGCCCTAATGGTAATTTCGCTAAACGAGGAGATTCCGCAAGAATCCGTCCAGAAGATTGCCGATACCCCAGGAATCCTCTATGCCAAGGCGGTTACCTGTAATCACCAATCTTGAGCGACATTACCGATGCCAATCCAGGGCAATTCGCGTCTGAGTGCCTCTGAAGTAGATTCGCCCGAGGACACTCGGGAGGACGGCTTTGGAATTCGCTGGGCGAGACACCTGGGACTGGATTGGAAGGAAATTATCTTTGGTCACGGCCTGTCCGACGGTGACCAAAGATGACCGACCGAATATTACCAACAATGGCCCGAGCGCGCTTTGCTCGGGCCATTGTTGCTATAGTCGAATCAATGATTAAGTCTTTGGCTTATACCCTTCTTCTTACCTAAGCGAGCGCCCTACGACGCTCGCTCGACCTCCTGTGCCCCTGGCCAGGAGGTTTTTTATTGGTGTTTTGAAAGGGTATAGGTCCAAGACACGTTCCAATTGGAGGATCCGATGGCCGAGAGGCTAGTAATCTTCGATACGACATTGCGAGACGGGGAACAGTCCCCCGGTATCTCATTGGATGTACACGAGAAGCTTGAAATCGCCGAACAGCTAGCACGTCTCGGTGTCGACTATATCGAGGCCGGCTTTCCAGTCTCCTCACAGGGAGACTTTGAAGCAGTTCAGGCGATAGCAAGAAGCGTTCATGGCCCCGCAATCGCAGGATTGTCAAGAACCCACCTCGCAGACGTGGATCGTTGTTGGGAAGCGGTAAAAGACGCAGACAAGGCTCGCATACACATCTTCATATCCACGAGTCCCAGCCACATGGAACATATGCTTAAAATGGACCAGGCCCAAGTTCTCGAGGAGACCAGGTCAGCAGTGTCCCGGGCTCGCCACCATACCGACGACGTAGAGTTTTCACCCCAAGACGCCACGAGAACTCCACTTGATTTCATGATCGAGGTCCTCCAAGAGGCGGTTGACTCCGGAGCGACAACCCTTAACGTCCCTGACACCGTAGGATATGGCATCCCGTGGGAGTTTGGCGACCTTATCCGATATGTTGCCGAAAACGTCAGGGGCAACTACATCATCTCGACACATTGCCACAACGACCTTGGACTTGCGGCGGCAAATAGCCTCGCTGGAATTCAAGCCGGCGCCCGCCAGGTTGAAGTTTGCGTCAATGGACTGGGCGAAAGGGCGGGAAATGCGTCGTTAGAGGAGGTCGTAATGGCAACGAAGATCAGGGCTGACCTGTTTGCCAACTTAACGACCAACATCAACACCGAAGAGATAAATCGGACCTCGAGGCTCGTCTCTCGATTGACTGGTTATCCCATTCAATACAACAAGGCGGTCGTGGGACGTAACGCCTTCGCCCATGAATCCGGCATTCACCAGCATGGCGTACTTTCAGATAGGTCCACCTACGAAATCATCGACGCAGCCAGCGTCGGCCAGAAGGGTTCACAAATAGTGCTCGGCAAGCACTCCGGACGCCACGCCTTCGCCGATACTTTGAAGAACCTTGGTCTCGACGTCTCAGGAGAGGCACTAAATGCAGCATTTAATCGCTTTAAAGAACTAGCAGATCGAAAGGTCGAGATAACCGACGCCGACCTGGAGGCGATAGTCGCAGAGGAACTCGGCACCGCAAATGTTGACTCCTACTTGCTCGACGAACTAGAAGTTCATGGTGGTACGTCCTCTACCCCAACTGCTCGGGTAGTCATCTCGAACAAAGGTGTAAAACTGGAGTCCGAAGCCGAAGGAGATGGAATGATAGACGCCACATGCAAAGCGATTGCAAAGGCCGTTTCATCAGATGCCACCCTCGTTGGATTCAACGTTTCCTCGGTGACCGGGGGAATCGATGCCTTAGGTGATGTGGTAATCCAGCTGGAACAAAATGGCTCCCGAGTTTCGGGACGCGGCGTATCTACCGATGTGGTCGAGGCTTCAGCGAGAGCGTACCTTTCTGCCATCAATCGACTTGCTCGGGCAAAGGAACGTTCGACCTCTTCGACCCCGGAAATTACTCCCTAATACTTTCGACGAGCAATTACACCACTTCGCCGATTAAGACGAAGTGGTGTAATTGAACATCAAAACCAGTTGCCTCTTAGAGGTGAACCGCCGATAGGGATGCAATGCCACCAGAGGTCAACTCCAAGTTAGCCGAGCGGCTGCAGGCACTCCTTTTCTTGTCGCCTTCTTGTCAATCAGTTCCTTCCGCCCTTCTCAAATGGATAAAAGTGAAAGCTGTCTGCGACTATTTCGTACCGACACCATCTACTTTCATTCCGGACGTCATCGCTAGTGGCATCGCCTTCCGATCGGTTTAGGACCGGCTTCGGACCGCGGATTCGGGGATTTTATTCGTATCCGTTTTGAGACATGAATTGACCGATCTCACCGTTCCGGATTCTCAATTAAATCGGATTCTCAATTAAATAGCCATGTCACCAACCTTGTATACGTATGACCAGGAGTTGCAATCCGCACCCCGTTTGTGGCCGTGAAACCTGTCTTGCCTCAACTATCCAAAAGGCCCACCCTGATCTGCCCCCAAGTCAGATCGGATGCTCACCATCGACGACCATGACGGAAAATGCAATTGATCTTCCGTTGCCTGTCCAGCGGTTACAAAAAACCATGAGAAGCACATAACTCTTCTAGCTGGAGCGATACAAAACCGAGTACCAACATAAGCTTCCACCACGGAAGCGATACAAAACCGAGTACCAACATAAGCTTCCACCACGGAATGACCATGACCGTTTTTCTCGTCCTTCTACGAAGGCTCCTGACCTACAAGTTCGGCCAATTGGTTCAAGGGCTCGATGGACCGCTTGGAATTAGCAGCTTCGTATCTCTCACAATCTTCCTTGTACCTGACCAGACAGTTGAACTTTTCCTATCTCTGCCCGGCATCTGAAGACGAGGCCCTGTTCGCTCACTCGATAAGCAAGTTAAATGCCAAAGGCCCGCAATGGGCCTTTGGCACGGTATCCGGGGGAACTTTTACTAGGTTGGGCCGCCTGGAGATCCAGCCGACCCAACCGACTAAACACTATGTTCTTGGTTTACAACTAGTAGGTAGATGCCACCTGAGATGCGGTTACCGTATCGATAGTGTGCATATTGCCGCTCGTATCGAACTGGACTACCGTAAAATCAGAGAAGACATTGTGGTACTTGTTGAAGTTCTCATTACCAGATGCTCCCTGGTAGTTGATAGGAAAAGTTCGCCTGTC
>JAKBHQ010000166.1:0-598 GCA_021836665.1 Thermoplasmata archaeon | reverse complement strand
TCCTTGACACCTTGCGTATATGTATACACGTCGACCCCGGGTCCGTTTGCCACCTTCTTGATATATGGCCGCCAAACCACCGGGTTTGTGGAATGGGCTGCGGTCATTGCCAAAGCAGCTATCACAACTCCGTCATACATAGCTGGTGAAGCTGGTAATGGCTTGTTGGTATGCCAAACAGCCTCGTAAGCCTTAAGGAAGGCAGCTTGAGACTGCGGGTACGCTGCGGGAGCGCCCATACCGACCATCCACTTAGCAGCATCCGACAGACCAAAAGCCTGAGCTAGCTGCAGCGAGGCACCGGTATCTCCGGTGATGAACTTGACATTCATATGTCCCAGCTGGCGAACATTTGCAAACTCTGTAGCCGCAGTCTGAGGGTCAGCATGGAAAAATACACATTGAGGATTTTGAGCAAATGCCTTGGTAACCTCGGTCAAATACGAAGACTGACCAGCTGTTATCTGCTCATTGGCGAGGATAGTCCCGCCAAGTGCCTTGAACGCCCTGACAACTGCAGGGACTTCAGCCTGAGCATTTGCGTCCGCAGTGTACATCAATGATGCTCGCGTGCAGTGGTCTTGCTTTACTGCGTAGT
>JAKBHQ010000460.1 GCA_021836665.1 Thermoplasmata archaeon | reverse complement strand
GACCGACCAAGGCTTGGTCGATGTAAACGCTTTCTCCTTGACTTCCCTCGCCTATTAATCGAGCGAGAGCGCGAGCTTCGTACGCAAGGAAAAACTCTAGCTTCGGCGCCGAAGGACTTTCAACTGTTGCCGTAGTAGCGCACGATAACCTAGTCGTCTGTCTGGTGCAGATATGGCCGCGAACCATGGGTGGAGTCTCGAGTCATCGTCGAACACCGCGATCGCTTTGCTCGCTTTTTTGTGGAATATCTAGGGGCTGCACTAGCCGCTCAAGGTCGTGAGTTGATTGTGGTAGATCCGGCTGAACTCACTGATGACCTAATACCGGACATGACCGAGATTCTCACGAGTACTTCTGGCAAGTTTCTGTGTCTGGATCTACGGTAAGAAAGCGGACTGTAACGGGTCTCGTATGGCCATCGAGGTTACTGTTACACCATTAGGGGAAATGACGCCTGGTGCTCATTGAAATGCGAACGGGTGCCCAGGCGACAAAGATTGCCGAGTTGACCGGTGGTGTGCATCTGCCGGTGAGTTCCGACAGGAACGGTCGCGTAAGGTTGTCGCGCTGCCTGGACGTTGGTGATGCTGATTCTTACCGCCAAAAGGTTGAATCAGTTTCAGCGTTGTTCAAGCTCCGCTACAACGGTGATTGCGTTCTTGTGGCGATACCCTCAGGCTGGTCGGCAACAGGATCGAAGGTCGACCTCGAGTGGCCTCTTGGAACTGAGCGGGTGTCGTTGATCCAGTCACACTGTTGTGCTCGACGCAAGGCTTGCAACTGGGCACTGGCAAAGATGAAGGATGACATGGATACCAACAACATAAATACCAGGTCCGAAGATCCCAAGCACAAAACTGTCCCTTTGAGCCTCCAAGTGAAACAAGATCGAGCGTCGCACGTCCTCTCACTGCTCCCTAAATTGCAGCGGTCCGACATTCGCGAGCCACGAGGTCATCTTCAACTTGATAGCCGAAAACACAACGAACAAAGGTCTTAGAATTAGCGCTTAAATTGATTAGTGTCGATATCAAATGGGCATCAAGGCCACCCATACACAATGCGCTAACTTCCAAGTTGCTCGAAATGACTTCCTCGGTGAGAAGAACTATGTCATTTCGTTAAGAACCTAGCCTGACCATGTTGTTTCTTTATGGCGCCTAAGTCGACCACAGCGACGACCAAAGCCACCTCGTTTTGACTAAAGCTGGCCGTTTTTGCAAGGTCAGCCCAACATATCCGTTAGTCTTGTATCGTCGGAGAGGTGCCAGAGCGGCCGAATGGGGCTCACTGCTAATGAGTTGACCGGCTAAAACCGGTCCGAGGGTTCAAATCCCTCCCTCTCCGCCAGCTTTAGTCGGACTCTATCCAGCGATGAAGTCAAGGAAACGGCAAAGGTAACGGTGGGCTAAATCGCTAAGCCAAAGGCAGTGAGTACGGCGAAGGTGGCCATTAGTAGGCTGCCAACTAGCCAGAAAATCTTTTCGGGTATCTTTTCCAAAAAGACCGATGAGCTTACCGAAATAGTCGAAGCAGCGACGAAACCGAGACTCGATCCGATCACGACCGAGAGCGGTCTGTGGGTGCTCGCTGCGAAACCAGCGGTGGCGAATTCGGTAACGTCGCCGATCTCGGCGAGAAAGATCGCCAAAAAGCTGATTAAAAACGGATTCAGTATCGTCGACGGCTTTCTGTGGCTGTCCGACATTTCTTCAGGCCGAAATACCTTTACGAACATGAAGATAGCGGTGATCATCATGACGCCGACGGCGAGGTACCTCGCAAAATTGTGCAGTAGCAGATACAACGTCGTACCTACCAGCACTGAAATGATCGCTTGGAGGATCAACGCCGCCCAACTACCTAAAAGGACCTGCTTACGAGGTAGCTTGCGGGCCAGATAGAGTGCTGCAATTGATGTCTTGTCAGGTAGCTCGGCGAGAAAGATCGCCAAGGCCACCGAAGCGATAACGCTAAGAGATATTTAAACCACCCAACCAGAGCCAAAGCGACCGATAGCGGCTAAATACATTTTCGTTTCAGCCCGATGTCGAAAGAATTCTCAAAGTTGAGGATAGTCTCAGTTCATTTTCGACAGTCCTAAGTGACCCCGTTCGGGCGAAATGAGCTAATTAGTCAAAACGAGTCTGTTGTGTGCTCTCCCCAGTAGTGCTAATGCCAATCCGAGCACGCCGACGTCTCGCAGGACTAAATCTGATAATCCAGCCGTAGCGACGAGGGTGATGATTATTTCAACCATCAGTACCGCAGCCAGCAAGGAGGCCAATCTAGGAGCGATACCAAAGATCAAAGCTACTGCGAGGATCGTGAGGATCCAACCATGGGTGAGTACCAGAATCTGAGCCAGATGAGAGGCCTGCGATATGATCGGAACGTATCCGGTCCAAAGGCCGGGAACCACGAGCTCATGATAGCCAAACCAAAGTAGGACTAACCCCAACAGCACCCTCGCCGCAATGAATCCTAATTCACCGACATTGTCGAGAAAGTTAGGATGAGTTGGCTGTGAGTTCGCTGGAAGAGTT